>CAJLRT010000055.1 GCA_905209135.1 uncultured Eubacteriales bacterium | reverse complement strand
TATCGCCCTATCTCATGGTCGCGTGCAGCGACTCGCGCCATTACTGCCGTATCAGCAGCCATGTATACCGGTTTTCGGCCATGGCCCTGAGCGCGGAGGACCGCGCGATGATCCACGCCAACGACGAGCGGCTCTCGCTCGATAAGCTCACGCAGTGCGTTGAGTTCTATGTGCGGCTGATCGCACAGTGCTGAATCTGTACTATATAAATAGCAGCCGGGCCGGTGCGCCGCGCCGGCCCTTGTTCAAGGTCGGGTTTGAATGGGAGAAAGAAGATGAATATTTTAATCGTCGCCGACGTGTTCGGACAGCATAACAACGGCACGACAATCGCGGCGGAACGGTTTATGCGCGCAATGGAGGAGCGGGGGCACAGCGTCAGGGTAGCCGCCCACTGCGAGGGGCGGGAGGACTGCATCCAGCTGCCGCGCCGGCGCATCCCCTTTTTCAACCGGTATGTAGAGGTGAAAAACGGGGTCGTGCTCGCGCGGCCTGACCGGCGCGTGCTGCGCGCCGCCATCCGCGAAGCCGACGTCGTCCACTTCCTGCTGCCGTTCAAGGTGAGCAAGGCCGGGCGCAAAATCGCACAGGAGCTCGGCGTGCCCTATACCGCGGCGTTTCACTGCCAGCCGGAGAACTTCACTTCGCACCTGCGGCTGATGAACAGCCATACCCTGAACCGCTGGATCTACTGGTTTTTCAACCGGCGCTTTTACCGGTTTTGCGACCGGATCCACTGCCCGAGCGATTTTATTGCGGGCAAGCTGGAGGAAAACGGGTATGCGGCGAAAAAATATGTCATCTCCAACGGCGTCGTGCCGGTGTACTGCCGCCGTCCCGCCGTCCGCCCGCCGGAGCTTGCGGACCGGTTCTGTATCCTGTTTACAGGCCGGTACGTACTGGAAAAGCGGCACGACCTGCTGCTGCAGGCCGCGGCGCGCAGCCGTTATGCGGACCGCATCCAGCTCATTTTCGCGGGCAACGGCCCGCACCGGGAGGCGCTTGAGCGCCAGGCGCACCGGCTTCGGCTGAAAAACCCGCCCATCTTCCGGCTGTTTACGGAGCAGGAGCTGTGCGACGCCATCAACACCTGCGACCTGTACGTCCATCCGTCCGATGTCGAAATCGAGGCGGTGTCCTGCATCGAGGCGATCACCTGCGGCCTTGTGCCTGTGATCTCCAACAGCGAAAATTCCGCGACCAAGCAGTTTGCGCTCACGCCTGAGAACCTGTTCGCGCACGGCGACCCCGCGTCGCTCGCCGCGCGGATTGACTACTGGATTGAACATCCGCAGGAAAAGGCGGCGCTCGCCGAACGCTATGTGGAATATGCACAGCAGTATTCCATCAAGGCCTGCATGGACCGCATGGAACAGATGCTCTTTGACGCGGCGGGCCGGCGTGCGCCAGTGGAGGAGGATTGCCTTGCCGAACAAGCAGTATCCGTCGAACCCGACGGAGCATATGATCCATATGCGCCACCGTCGCAGACGCCGGCGGGTTGACGGCAGCTATATCTACGAGAGCAAAAATCCGTTTTACCGTTTTTTTGCCGGCGTTCTGCGCGCGGTCGTGGGCCTGCTGCTTCCCGTGCTTGCCAAACTGTGGTGCGGCTATAAAATCCGGGGCAGGGAGCATGTGCGGCGCGTCCGGGGCCGCGGCGTGGTCGTCGTTGCGAACCATGTCCACCCGCTCGACTGCATCACCATCTGCGGCTGTCTGTTCCGCTGGCGCAAAACGCGCTTTGTCACGCTGACTGAAAATATGGATATCCCCGTGCTCGGTCCGCTCATCCGCGCTTACGGCGGCCTGCCGATTGCAGAGACCGCCGCAGGCACAAAGCGCTTTGTTGCGGAGGTGGACGGCCTGCTGCGCGGCGGCGCGCCCGTGCTGTTCTTTCCGGAGGTTGCGCTTTGGAGCGGATACAGGGGCGTGCGCCCTTTTCAGAAGGGCGCGTTTACGTTTGCCGTGCGCAGCGGCGCGCCCGTGCTGCCGGTGTTTCTGCGCTTCGAGCCGTTTCGGTTCCGCAGAGGGGAGCGGCTGGTGTTCGAGGTGGGCCCGCCGATAGAGCCGGACGGACTGGACGCAAAGCGGCTCTGCAGCCGGGCAAACGCCTATTTTGTGCAGGCGGCGGCCGCCGCATACGGCACGGCGGAGGCATAGCCGGAGGCCGGCCTGCTTTTGTCGCACAGCGCAACGGCCCCCGCGTCTGTGCCTGCGCCTGCGCCAGTGCCTGTGCCCCGCGCCAGTGCCTGCGCCTGCGCCTGTGCCTGTGCCCCGCGCCTGCGCCTGCGCCTGTGCCCCGCGCCTGTGCCTGCGCCTGTGCCTGTGCCTGTGCCTGTGCCCGCGCCCCGCGCCTGCGCCCGCGCCCCGCGCTCGCGCCTGCGCTCGTCGCGCCTGTGCCCGCGCCCGCGCCCTGCGCCCGCGCCTGCGCCTGTGCCTGCGCCCACGCCTGTGCCTGCGCCTGCGCCTGTGCCTGCGCCCGCGCCTGTGCCCCGTTTTCACAGAATATTCAGGAAATCATCAGAAAACCGTAATCCAGCCTTCGCAAATAACGCGTACTATAAAGATGTTCTTTTTTTCATCGTTTTTCTCCCCTTCATCTTTGTCCCGCGTGCATCTGAGCCGTGTGCGCGGGAACTTTTTTTGTTGTCGGCTCCATGGGAGCCCGTAAGGAGACAGAAAACATGTATCAATATCGCCGAACAGTGCAGTATTATGAAACTGACAAAATGGGCATTACCCATCACGCGAACTATATCAAATGGATGGAAGAGGCGAGAATCGGCTTTCTGGACAGCATTGGCCTGCCCTTTCAGTCTGTGGAAGCCATGGGGATTGTCTCTCCGGTGGTCGGTTTGTCCATTGACTATCAGAGCCCAAGCACTTTTGGGGATGAGATCCTCATTGGCGTAACGGTCGCAAAATATACGGGCGTGCGGCTCGAGGTCTGCTATACGATGGAAAACAGCCGTACCGGCACAAAAGTGGCGGCGGCCGTTTCAAAGCATTGCTTTCTCCGGGATGGCCGGGTTCTTTCCTTAAAAAAGGAAAATGCGGCCATGCATCGTATTCTGGAAAACGCCCTGGATGCCGGATGTCCGGAATAAATATGCGCCTGCGCGGGCGTGCGGGCCGCTCAGGGGGGAATGCTGCATTGAAAAAGCTCTATGTTCAAACACATAGAGCTTGTTTGCGTTTATAGAGTATACCGCGCGGCGCGGGCCTGCCGCGGCGGGTTATCCATGCGCAAGCAGTTTTTTAAAAGCGGTGGGCAGTGCGTATTCGTCCCGCAGCGCGTCCGGCGCGGCCCAGAAAAAGCCCTCCGCCGCACCTTTGCAGGCCGCACCTTTGCAGGCCGCACCCCCGCCGTCCGCACTCTCGCCGTCCGTACCTGCGCAGAAGGCGGTGTAACAGGTCATGTCCCACTGCACATGGGTGAAAATATGCTTTGCGGAAAAAGGCGGCTGCAGTTCGGACAGCGCAAGCCCCCAGCCGGCAATCGTGCGCCGCGCCTGCTCTTCCGTAAGCGTGCCCGGCAGATTGGGCGGTTCCCACATGCCGGCGAGCAGGCCCGCGTCAGCCCGCCGCCGCAGCGCCAGCTTCCCGTCCGCCCACAACAGGAACACGGTCAGCGCCTCTGTGCGGCGCGGTTTCTTTTCGGGCATTACGGGCAGCAGGGCCGCGCTCCCGTTTCTGCGGGCCGCGCACAGGTGGGCGAGCGGGCACTGCCCGCAGCGCGGCGCGCCGGGCAGGCAGACCATGGCGCCCAGCTCCATGAGGCTCTGGGTAAAGTCGCCGCAGCGCCCCGCCGGATAAACGGCGCGCAGCCTGTCCGCGATCTGGTTTTTCAGCGGCTCCATGGGTTCAAACCGCTCGGTCAGGCGGGCGGCGACGCGCAGGACGTTGCCGTCCACCGCCGGCTCCGGCAGCTCAAAACAGATCGAGCAGATCGCCCCGGCCGTGTACGGGCCGATTCCGGGCAGCTCCAGCAGCGCGGCGCGGCTGCGGGGGAATGCGCCGCCGTATTGCCCGGCCACAATGCGCGCCGTCTTCTGCAGGTTTCGGGCGCGGGAGTAATAGCCCAGCCCCTCCCAGGCCTTGAGCAGCGCGTCCTCGGACGCGGCGGCCAGGGCGAATACGTCGGGGAACGTTTCCATAAAGCGCAGGTAATAGGCGCGCACGGCCTCCACGCGCGTCTGCTGCAGCATAATCTCCGATACCCACACGCGGTACGGATCCCTGTTTTCGCGCCAGGGCAGCGTCCGCGCGGACGCCGCGTACCAGGCGAGCAGCGGCTCCACAGCGGCGCGGTAGAGCCTGTCCTCTTCCATCTTGTATTCCGGCATGCTTTTCTCCAAAATCGTATATTTATATATTGATTATATCATGGATCGCCCGCCCTGTCGAGCGCGGCGGCCTGCCGCCGCGCCCGGTAATCTGCGCTCAAACGGGTTCGTATTCAAAAACGTGCGTGATTGCGCGGGTGACCTCACGGTATACCTCTCTGTCGGCCGATACAAGCCGGTAACCCGCAAAGGGCGCGGCCGTGACAGTCAGGTCCCCGCCCGTGGGGACGGCCATCGCGCTGCGCGCCAGCTCCGTGTCTCCGCAGCGGTATACCACCGTCGCCTGTATGGTTTCCCCGCCGGCCGCCTCGCTGTCCGGCTCCAGAACCGGCTGCGCGCTCGCCTGTAAAAGCGGCGTCTGTACGCCGTCAATCTCCACGCTGCCGTCCGCGCCGATCTCTACGCGGCGGGCGGCGAAGTCCGGCACAAATCCAGCCGGCGCCTGTGCCTGTACGAGCGTGTAGCCGCCCGGCGCAATCGCCCGGAACACTGCGTAGCCGCCGCTGTCCGTGCGTTCGGAATAGGCCCGCGCGCCCTGCTGGCGCAGTTCATATACCGCGCCGTGCAGCGCGGCCCCGCCGGTGTCGGACAGGCAGACGTAGAGCTGAAACGCGCTGGGGCGCAGCATGTAAAAATTCTCCGCAGGCGCGCCCGCGATGGTCACTGCGCCCGCCTCCGACACGCTGACCGGATAGGCCGCCGCGTCCGGCAGATAGCCGCTCGGCGGCGCCGTCTCGCGCAGAACGTAATCCCCGGCCGGAATCCGGCCGAAATACACGCCGCCGGCCCGGCCTGAAGCCGCGGCCGCCACCGGCCTCCCGTTTGCCAGCAGTTCGTATTCCGCGCCCTGCAGCCCAAAGCCGGTGACGGGGTCCACCTTTACGAAATAGAGCTGGAAGGGCAGGGCGGTGTTCCGCACCGTCAGGGTGTTGCCCGGCGTGCCGTCAATCGTGACCGCGCCGTCGTCGCCGAGGGTCAGCTCGTGCAGGGTCAGGGCGGGAATATACCCGGCCGGCGGCCGCGTCTCAAGCAGCGTGTACGAGCCGGCCGGCGGCAGCGGCAGCGCGCATACGCCCGTCTCGCCGGTTTCCGCCGTCAGCGTACATACGCCGTCCTGTACTAGGCCGAACTGCGCGCCGCACAGCGCGGCGCCGTCGTCGCTTATCTTGTATATGTATACGGCGGCGCGGTTGGCGCTGCGCGCGGTAAACCGCTGCGCCTCCAGCCCGCCGATATATGCGCGGCCCGCAGTGTCCACCACAACCGCAAACCCGCCGGCGTCCTCCGCTGTTGCGGCGTCCGCCCGCGCCGTCTCGCGCAGTGTGTAGCGCCCGGCCGCGGCTGTGAACGTAACGCAGCCCTCCGCATCGGATGCAGCCGTATCCAGTACCGCGCCGTCCTCGCCCAGCAGCGCATAGCGCACGCCGGCGGCGGGCAGGCCGCTGTCCGCGTCGGCGACGTTGAAGTAAAACTCCGCCCGGCGCGGGCTGTTCTCAATCGTCTGCGGCGCGCCTCCGCCGCCCATCTCCGCCGCGCCGCCGGCTGAAACGCTTACCCGTACGCAGTCCGGCATGGGCAAAAACCCCGGCGGCGGCGCGGCTTCGGCGAGCCGGTAATCGCCCGGCCGCAGTCCTTCAAACAGCACTTCGCCGCCGCTTCCGGATACGGCGCTCTGTACGACGGCGTCGCCGCACATCAGGTCGAACACGGCTCCGGCAAGTCCCTGCCCGGTCTCCGCATGTCGGACGGTAAAGCGCAGCGCGCCGTCCGCCCGCGCAAGGCGGATGTGAAACAGGCGCGCAGGCCTGTCGCCGACGTTTGCGCTGCCGAACCGGTTTACCGTCACCGTGTACGCACGCATATCGGGCAGATAGCCCGGCGGCGCCGCCGTCTGTTTCAGCCTGTATTCTCCGGGCTGCAGCGGGGCGAATGCCACAACGCCGCCGTAGCCGGCGTTCGCAGTGGCGGAAAAGCCTCCCGCGCCCGTGAGCATAAATACCGCGTCCGGCAGGCCTGCGCCCGTCTCCGCGTCGGCCACGGAGAAAATAAACGGGTAGTGCGCGCTGTTCTGCGGCCGTCCCGCCCGCGGCGCGCGCGTGTGTCCGGCGCCGTCGTTGCGGCCGGGTCCGTATGGGGAAAGGGGATTCATCTGGCACGACTCCTTCGACATAGCATTTGCGGCGTTACCGCATCTAATATCATCATATTGCCGCGCCGTATTTTTGTGCGGACCGGGCGGGAAAAAATAAAAAACGCCGTCCTGTGAACGTTTTACAGGCCGGCGCATATACTGTCTGCAGTCCAAAAAGGGAAAAGCCGATGCTTTAAGCATCGGCTTTTCCCTGCCAAAATATATGGTGGAGGTGAAGGGAGCCAGGGCTCACTTCAGAGGGGGACGAGGTGAATGCATACCAGGCGTAGTATATGTGTCCGGCGCGCCCCCCACAGGATGCGCCGCAGCATATTTTCCCCCAGTCCTATTTGTATGCAAC
>CAJLRT010000054.1 GCA_905209135.1 uncultured Eubacteriales bacterium | reverse complement strand
AAGCCTCGATCAGCCGCTCTTTCGCCGGCGGCGGATCGAGCAGCTCGCCGCCGTCGGACAGGCGGATATCCGTCAGCGCGATCTGATTATACGCATTCTGCGTAGACTTGACGACTTTTACGGTATGTTCGCCCGCCGGCAGGCCTTCCGCAATCGTGACCCATGCGGCGTCGCCTTTCATGACCTGAATTTTTTCGCCCAGGGAAGGATCCTGCTCGCCGTCAATAAACACCTGGATATAGGGGCTGGCGTTCGGCATGGTGCGCGTTGTCGCCTGCATTTTCAATGCGGCGCCCGTACCATGGAAGCGAAACTCTATCCCGCTCTGGGTCCAGCCGAGCATATAGGCGGCCCTGTCCTCCAGATACGCGACGCGGCCCAGAAACCGTACATTTTCATCCGTGATTGCGATCGCTCCCTCTTCCCGCGGCTCCGGCTGTCCGGACGACACGCAGCCGGACTGTGCAGACTGACTGGGCACGGTGTCGGTTTCTGATGCAGCGGGAGCCTGCCCGGAGCAGGCGGGGAGAGAGAGGAGACAGACGGCGGCCAGAAGCAGTGAGAGTACTTTTGGGATCGCTTTCATAAAATGCACCTCTTTCTTTATAATGCGGAAATAACGGTTCAATACAGACGCCAATCTTATACCGCCGAAAAGGCCCAACGCCGCCTAGCGCGCGGGGTCGGTCATGCGGCGGACGATCACGCCGTCCGACTTTTGTGTCGCCGCCTGCCGATTCATAACGCGCATCGCGGCATACCAAACGGCAATTCCAATGACAAACCCGAGCCAGACAGTACCGGCGCCGAACACGGACCCAAACAGTATGCACAGCCCCAAAATGAGCAGGAGCGGCAGGATGTACACGACAAACGCGATTTTGTAAGGCGGCTTATCCGGCACCTCTACATACACCATATCCCCGGCCGGGTACTGCGCGGGGTTTTCCGCCTGGATATACAATTCGCGGTTCTGGCAGGCGCCGCAGCTTGTGCAGGCGTGCCCGCAGGCCGTATCGCGCACGATGGCGACCTGCGCCCGGCCGCCCTCCGTCCGTATAATTCTACCCAGCACTTCCAAAACTATCGCTCTCCTTTCCGGGCGCGGGCCTGTATGATCCGTTCCGCGACGGCGAGCCCGTCCACGGCTGCGCTCATGATCCCGCCCGCATACCCGGCGCCCTCGCCGCACGGGTACAGGCCGCCGAGATCCGCGGCTTCAAAATCCTCTCCGCGCGGGATGCGGACCGGGCTGGACGTACGCGTCTCCACCCCAGTCAAAAGCCCGTCGGGATCCCGCATAAAGGCGTGCGTCGAGCCGAAACGCGCCAGGCCCATATGCAGATACTCCCGCACAAAGTCCGGCAGAATATCGTTCAGATCCGAAAACACCGTTTCTCTGGGATAGGTCGGCCGCACGCGCCCAAGAGCCGCAGTGCGGCGGCCGTCCAGAAAATCGGCCGCGCGCTGTACCGGCGCGCCGTAGCGCCCGCCGCCAGCCGCATAGGCGGCCTGCTCCAGGCGGCGCTGCAGCGCAATTCCCGCAAACGGGTCGCCGCCGAAATCCTCCGGCAGCACGGATACGCACAGGGCGCTGTTGCCGTTGGCGCCGTCGCGCGCAAAGGCGCTCATTCCGTTTGTCACTACGCCGCCCGCCTCGCTGGCCGCGGCGACGACCTGGCCGCCGGGGCACATGCAGAAAGAGTATACGCCGCGCTTTCCGCGGCGGTATGACAGGGCGTACTCGGCCGGACCGAGCAGCGGGTGCCCCGCGTACACGCCGTACATGGCCGCGTCAATATCGCGCTGCAGGTGTTCGATGCGCACGCCCACGGAAAAGGGTTTGGGGGCGAGGCTTACGCCCATGGATGCGAGCATGTCGAACACGGGCCGCGCGCTGTGGCCGCAGGCAAGGACCAGGCAGTCGGTCCCGATCTTTTCCACGCCGCCGGCGACAACGCCCGCGACCTTCCCGTTCCAGACCTCGACGCGCGTCACGGGGGCCTCGAACACAACCTCCCCTCCCCACGCCTCGATCTGCCTGCGCAGCGCGCCGACGACGCCGGAGAGCTTATCCGTTCCCAAATGCGGCCTGGCCAGATAGAGGATTTCCTCCGGCGCGCCGGCCTCAACCATAGTCCGCAGCACAAAGCGGCAGCGCGGGTCACTGATCCGGGTTGTGAGCTTGCCGTCCGAGAAAGTGCCCGCGCCGCCTTCACCGAACTGAATATTCGCGGACTCGTCCAGCGCGCCGCCGGAGAAAAACGCATCCACCCTGGCGCGGCGTTTTTCCATCGCCGCGCCGCGCTCAAGAACAAGCGGGCGAAGCCCGGCGCGGGCGAGCAGATACGCGCAGAAAATCCCGGCCGGGCCGAAGCCGGCCACGACGGGGCGCGGCCCGGCGCCGGCGCAGGATGAAACCGCAGGCGGTTCATACTCCTCTACGGGCGACACGTCGGGGCCGCCGCCGGCCGGCATATCGCCGGGAAAGCCTATGGTGTAGACAAAGCTCGGCCGTTCCCTGCGGGCGTCCAGCGCGCGGCGGTAGACAAACGCGCCGCCGGCCCTTGCGGCAGGCAGGCCCGCGCGCCGCGCAGCCTCGCAATAAGCGTCGTCCGCCGGCCGGTCAATGGGAAGCCGAATATTTTTTACGACAAACATGTGATCCTCCAGCATGCAAGAAAGTTATGATATCGCACTCGTCCCCGGAAACCGCGCGCAGGCCGGAAGCAGACTCGCGGCACGGCCGGCGCGCAGGTGGGCAGCGCCCCAGAAAGCGGCAGCTCCGCCGCGCAGACGCCAGTGCGCCCGTTTGGCGGAGCCGCATACTCCGAATGCTATTTTGCCGACAGTTCCACAGCGGCCTCCTGCCGCGTTCCGTACACTCCGGCGTTGACGTTTGTGGGCAGGCTGAACGTCACAGGCACAGAGACGACGCCGGTCGTGACGTTGACATTGCTCAGATCGACCGTAGCGACGATATCCGCCGCGCTCAGCTTATCCATCTCCGCCGCAAGGCCGCGCACGCGGATGGTAAACTCTTCCGTGTTGAGCTTGTACGAAGCGTTCTCCGGAACGTTTATCACGCTTACGCGCGTTACGTTAAACGTCTTGGAAACATGGTTTTCAAAGCCGTAGGTAACGCTGACGGTGGATGTGTCCGACCATATCCGATTGCTCAGAATCCGCGGCAGCTCGTATTTCTGCGTCTTGGAATATTCAATCCGGCTGGTGTCAACCGAATCAAGGGTGATCTGGTTGATGTCCGCAACAAGGTCCTCCGGACCATAGATGACAATGGACGCGGGCTGGATATCCGCCTTGACAATTCCGGCATCGCTTCCGCCCATCGTGTTTTTATAGGTAACGGTAAGCGGCACTTCCTTTTCAACATAGACCGGCACGACGATATCCACGGCGGACACATCGGTTGTAACATACGGGTTTTTGACCTCGGCCCCGTCGTTGTCATACAGCACCAGGTCCATTCTCTCCGTTACGGTTGACTTGCGCTTGCTCAGATCGATTTCATACACGATGGAATCGCTGATGTTCTCCAGTACGGATTTCGGTCCGGTGACGGTAATGCTTGCGGGATTCGCCTCCAGCGCGCTGCCGATTCGGTAGCCCTCCGGCAGCTCGCCCGTCGTCTGCACCGTTACGTCCACGATCTTCTCCTCAACCTCGTCAAAAGTGAGGGTGACGGACCGGACGGACTGATATACGATCTGGAGGCCGTTCGCCGTGTCAAACGTGATATCCACGTCCAGCGTATAGACGCCGGGCTTGTCAACCGTGCGCAGATCCACAGCCGCGCGGATATTGTTTTTACGGAGCATGCTCACATCAATGCGCGGACCGGCAACCTCGATATCCACGAGCTGCTGCTCCGGCGCGCTCACAAGGGTCAGGTTATTCCGCTGCGGGATGCTGCCGTCCAGCGTAATCTCAATGGGAATTTTGGTAAAGGTCTGCGTTCCCTCCGGATTGTAAATGCCGTTGTAATAGAACCAGATGGACAGCGCCGCCAGAAACGAGAGGACGAGGAGAAAAATATTGCTGCGCCAGAAGCGCTTTTTTGTTTTCATTGATCCTTCTCCTTCCTCCGGAACAGTCCGAACAGGCCGCGCTTGTCGCCGCTGTTCGCGTTGGCGGGCATCATATGCTGCAGCAGCGCGGCTTCCAGCGTGTCGGAATTGAGGCGGCGGGTCAGGACCCCGTTGTGCGCCGTGCTGATTGTGCCCGTCTCCTCGGAGACGACAACGACCAGGCAGTCCGAGTTTTCAGACATGCCGATGGCGGCGCGGTGGCGCGTGCCGAGCTCGGACGAAAGGTCTATATTCCGGGTCAGCGGCAGCACGCAGCCGGCGGCGAGAATCCGGGAATCGCGGACAATCGCGGCGCCGTCGTGCAGCGGCGACTTGGGATAGAATATGTTGAGCAGGAGCTCTTCCGACATCTGCGCGTTGAGCACCGTGCCGGAGTTGATGATATCGCCGAGCCGGGTGTTACCCTCCACCACGATCAGAGCGCCTGTCCGGGTTTTGGACATCTGGACCGCAGCGCCCACAATCATGCGCGCCGCGCTCTGTACGGAATCCGAATCGGCCGAGGAATCGGCAAATATGGGAAGGTCGCGTATTTTACCGCGCCCCATCCGCTCCAGCAGGCTGCGGATTTCCGGCTGGAAGATGATGCATACCGCAAGCACGCCGTAGCGGAGCACGCCCGAAATCAGCTGTGAAGTGACCGTCATCTTGAGCAGGCTCGCAAACAGCGTGGCGATGAGCAGAACGACCAGGCCCTTGATCAGCGGCGCAGCGCGCGTCTCGCGCAGGAACTTGATGATGATGAAAATGACGTATGTAACCAACAATATATCCAGCGTGTCGCTGAATATATTGAAGGATTTAAACGTATCGACAAACAATTCCCAAAAGTTGCTCATATGCGCTTCCCGCTCTTTTCAGTTGTTTTCTCTATTTTACCACAAAGCGGTGAATATTAAAACAACTTTATATTATTTTTTTAATAAGATAGGCCAGCTTTTCCATTTGCCTGCGGGTATTGAACATGCCCACGCTGACGCGGACAGCGCCGCGCTCCAGCGTGCCGAGCTTTTTGTGCGCGAGCGGAGCGCAGTGCAGCCCGCCCCGCACGCAGACGCCCGCCTGGTCCAGGGAATCCGCGACTTCGTTGGAATGGCGGCCTTTCACGTTGAACGCGAGGATACCGGCGAAACGTTCATCCGGTTTACCGGCATACAGCTCCACATGCGGCTGTACCGCGAGAAGCTGGTACAGGTACCGCGTCAGCGCCAGCTCGCGCGCCGCGATCTCCTGTACGCCGGCGGCGCGCACGGCGGCTATGCCCGCGTGCAGGCCGGCGATGGCCGGCGTGTTCAGGGTGCCCGCCTCGTAGCGCTCCGGCGACTCGTCCGGCATATGCTCCTGCAGAGACAGGTTGCCGGAACCGCCGGCCATCAGCGGCTCGGGAAAGACGCGGCCGGAAAGGACCATGACGCCCGACCCCTGCGGGCCGTACAGGCCCTTATGCCCCGGCGCGCACAGAATGTCGATACCGTCCTGTTCCAGCGACAGCGGCTGATTTCCCGCCGCCTGCGCGGCGTCGACTGTAAAAATGAGCCCGCGTTCTTTTGCAAGCGCGCCGAGCCGGCGAACCGGCAGGCGCCGGCCGAGCAGGTTGGACGCTGCGGTTGCGACGAGCATTTTGGTTTCGGGACGGATGGCGCGCCGGTAGGCGTCCACCGTCTCGTCGTCGTCGTACAGGCTCACGGGCGCAACGTCGCACCGGACGCCCTGCTCGCGCAGACGGTAGACGGGCCGCAGCACGGAATTGTGTTCTAGGTCGCTCATCACGACATGGTCGCCGGGCCGCAGGCAGCCGAACAGGGCGATATTGAGCGCATGCGTCGCATTCTGGGTGAACACGACGTTTTCGGGCGCCGCGCCGAACAGGTCGGCCACGTCGGTCCGGCAGGCGTAGACCGCCTCCGCCGCGCGCATGCTGATCGCATGTCCGCTGCGGCCGGGATTCCCGCCGTACTGCGTCACGGCCGCGCGCATGGCGGACGCAACGGACGGGGGCTTGGGGAACGAAGAGGCCGCGTTGTCAAGGTATATCAACGCTCACACCTCCAAAGGGAGTGCTTTGTGAAAACGCACGCCGTATTCGTAAAACGCCTGCATGGCCAGATCCGCATTTCTGGAATCGAGCGTCAGGCAATAGCTGCACCCCTGGTCTCCGAGCGAGGCGGCGGGCTTTTCCACCCGCGACCAAATGCCCATGCGGGACAGCAGATCTTTCCCTTTATATGCATAGGTGACCGAGCTGCAAAGTATGCAAGTTAAATGATTCATTCACATCACCTGTTTTTTTCTTAATCGTTACAGTATACGGAGCCGCAGCGGAAATTGACACGCGGACGCTTTATGGCGCGCGCAGTATTTACAACCATCCCATTCTATTATATAATAGGTAAAAGAAATCTGCGGGCCGGCACAGCCGGCGCGGGTTGAATAAGACCGGGGGCGAATCCATGGAACATCTGCTGTTTTCCGTCAATATCGTGCTTCCCCTGTTTCTGCTGCTTGCAATCGGGTATTTTCTGCGCATGATAAAAATCATAGACGACGTGTTTGTGGACAAAGTATCCTCATTCGTCTACAAGTTCGCCATGCCCGTGATGCTGTTTTACAACATTTACACGTCCGACGTCCGGGCGTCTTTCAGCCCGCGCATCATAGTCTATGCTGTCGCGGTCACGCTCGTTACAGTGCTGCTGCTCTGCCTGATCGTGCCGCGCTTTGTAAAGGGCAACAAAACGGGCGTTTTGATTCAGGCCATATTCCGCAGCAACTTCCTGCTG
>CAJLRT010000053.1 GCA_905209135.1 uncultured Eubacteriales bacterium | reverse complement strand
AGGAGTCGGAGGAATACTTCAGCTTGCGCGCAAACGAGGCCGCCCTGCTGCTGCTGGACCGGCTCCGGCTTCCGCCGGACAGGATCAGCGTACTGCTCAACAGCGACCAGGCCGCAGTCCGGGAAGACCTTCTGCTCACAGCCTTCAGCCGCCGCAGCGCGCAGCTCCTTTTGCGCGCGGACGACGCGCAGGCCGCAGCGTCGCTTGCGGAGGACTTCTACTATGAGCAGGGAATCCCCCTTGTCTCAGGTCCGCAGCTCGGTCTCCCGTCGCCCTGCTTTGTCTATTCCGTCGGCGCGCACGCATGGCTGCGCCAGTCCGGCGCCGCGCTGCGCCGGGACACGGTTGTATATGTCGGCGAACGCGGCTGCGGGCTCCCGGGCGTCTATGCCGACGGGTTTGACGTCCAGCTCCCCTACTGGCTGGAGAAATGGCGGCCGGCAAGCTGTCCGTCCGGCATTTTTGCCTCCATGCTCTATCGGGCGACGGGCAATCGGCGCCTGCTCACTCTGCGGGTCACAGGCTTCACGCAGGCCGGCCGTCCGGTATACGCCGCGCCGGAAGCTCTGTTCGGAGGGGAAAGCGGATAGGGTCTTGACAAAGCGCGCAACATTTAATATAATGTACAGAGCAAAATGTACGAGATGTGAATATGAATTGGAATTCGCCAAGCGCAGGCCTGGCGGTATGTTTTTTTATTGCGTGAATACCGGAAATACATGCATATCGACAGCGAATTTGAATATTATATAGTTTAATCCGGCCAACATTGAAATCAAGGAGATAAAGGCATGCAAAAGCAGGTAATACTTACAGCCCAGGGATTGAAGCAGATCACTGACGAGCTGGAAGATTTAAAATCCTTAAAACGGGAAGAAGTCGCGGAAAAGATAAAACAGGCGCGGTCATTCGGCGATCTGTCCGAAAACAGCGAATACGACGAGGCGAAAAACGAGCAGGCCATGGTGGAATCCAGAATTGCGGAGCTTGAAAATATGCTCAAGGTAGCCGTCGTCTTAAACAAAGACCAGATCCAGCGGGACGTCGTCTCCCTGGGCACCTCCGTGAAAGTAAAAATCATGGAGGATGGAACGGAAGAAACAGCCCTGTTCCAGATAGTCGGCTCGGCCGAAGCGAACCCCATGGAGGGCCGCATTTCGGACGAGAGCCCGGTCGGCAAGGCGCTCGTAGGCCATCGCTGCGGCGACAAGGTGAATGTCGAAACGGCATACGGCGTCACTGTCTATGAAATCCTTGCAGTGGATATGACCGGCGACTAACTGAAGAGTACGCTTATGGAAGATAGGCGTGTAACAGGCGCTGTTACACGCCTGTTTTGCGGTTAAACCGCTTTTATCAAAAAAGACCGGGAGGCAGATGTATGGGCACAGAAGTTGAAAACACCCAGGCGTCGCAGGAAGAACTGCGGGAAGTCAGCGAACAGAAGAGAATCCGGCTCGAAAAACTCGAAGCGCTTGTCGCCGAGGGCCAGAACCCCTATGAACAGGTCAAATTCGGCTGCGACAGCACGTCCAGACAAATCCGGGACGGCTTTGACCGGCTGGAGGGCAGGCAGGTCTCCATCGCCGGCCGCCTGCTGAGCAAGCGCGGCATGGGCAAGGCGTCGTTTGCCGACCTGTTGGACGGCGAGGGAAGAATCCAGCTCTATTTCAAGCGCGACAATGTGGGCCAGGAGGCCTACGCCGCGTATAAAAAACTGGATATCGGAGACATCATCGGCGTAACGGGAACGGTATTCCGCACCCATATGGGAGAAATATCGGTAGATGTGTCGTCCTATATTCTGCTGTCCAAATCTCTTCTGCCCCTGCCGGAAAAATTCCACGGCCTGCGCGATACCGACCTGCGCTACCGCCAGCGGTACGTGGATCTGATCGTCAACCCCGAGGTGAAGGACGTCTTTTTGAAGCGTTCCCAGATCCTGCGCGAAATCCGCGCCTATCTTGACAGTGCGGGCTTTCTGGAGGTGGACACGCCTGTTCTGCACACGCTGGAAATCGGCGCCGCCGCCCGCCCCTTTGTAACGCACCACAACACGCTGGACATCGACATGTTCCTGCGCATCGAGACCGAGCTGTACCTGAAGCGGCTGATCGTAGGCGGCTTCAGCAAGGTGTACGAGGTTGGCCGCATCTTCCGCAACGAGGGTATGGACACCAAGCACAACCCCGAGTTTACAACCGTGGAACTGTATCAGGCCTACACCGACTATATGGGGATTATGGACCTGGTAGAGAACCTCTATAAGCACCTGGCCCGCACCATCTGCGGCTCGGATGTCATCCCGTATCAGGGCGAGCAGATCCGCATCGGCGAGGACTGGGCGCGTATGACCATGGTCGAGGCTGTGCGCAAATACAGCGGCGCGGACTACGACGCGTGGGAGTCGGACGAAGCCGCGCGCGCGGAGGCCGCCCGGCTCCATGTGGAGGTGGAAAAATCGGCCACCAAAGGCGATGTGCTCGCCGCACTGTTCGATGCGTTCGTGGAAGAACGCCTGATCCAGCCCACCTTTATCTACGACTACCCGGTGGAGAATTCACCGCTCGCCAAGCGCAAGCCCTCCAACCCCGCCTTTACCGAGCGGTTTGAGTATTTTATCAACGCGCAGGAGATGGGCAACGCCTTTTCCGAACTCAACGACCCGATCGACCAGCGCCAGCGCTTTGAGAAGCAGGTCGCGCTCCGGCGCGCCCAGGGCGCGAACGCGCAGGTGGACGAGGACTATATCACCGCCCTGGAATACGGCCTGCCGCCGACGGGCGGACTGGGCTTCGGCGTGGACAGGCTCGTCATGCTGCTGACGGACAGCCCCTCCATCCGCGACGTTTTGCTATTCCCTACGATGAAGCCATTCAAAGATGTAAAAGGGCAAAATGATGTAAGCGAAAAGGCGGAATCCGAGGGTGCGAATGATGTAAAACCCGCGCCGGAAAAGATAGATTTTTCAAAGGTGGAAATCGAGCCGCTGTTTAAGGATTTTGTGGATTTTGAGACATTTTCCAAGTCCGATTTCCGTGCGGTAAAGGTGCTTGCCTGCGAAACCGTACCGAAGTCGAAGAAACTTTTAAAGTTTACCTTGGACGACGGCACAGGCGCAGAACGCACGATTTTAAGCGGTATTCACGCCTATTACGAGCCGGAGCAGCTCGTTGGCAGGACCTGTATCGCTATTACAAACCTGCCGCCAAGACCGATGATGGGGATTGATTCCTGCGGTATGCTCATCTCCGCCGTTCACACCGAGGCGGGCGAGGAAAAGCTCCATCTGCTGATGGTGGACGACCACATTCCGGCGGGAGCAAAGCTCTATTAAAAAGCGCCGTTTCGCTCTTCAAAACGAGACGCGCTCCAGAGGCGGAAAATCGCATAATTTTGAAGCTGAGGCGGGCGGTCGGAAACGATTGCCCGCCTTTTGAAAAAGATGAGGCAGGATAATGCTTGCCAAACGGATGGGCGGTGGGAAACCGTTGGATTGGGGACAAGTTTCTTTTTTCTCACGGGGAATATAGGCGTAGGTGACAAAAGAGTGGAAGCGTTCCGAATTTGAGGGTCTTGATTTGTTCTTCCAAAAGTAGTATGATAAAAAAGCCCTGATGCGCCGGACACGGACGATTTTGTCCCCGCTATAAAACCGATTCCCCATGCGCGTTCCGCGCGCAAAGCGGGCGTTCGGCAAGTGGCAATGGAAAGATGCCGGCGGGCGCGCGGACTGCCGCACGTCAAGCAGAGGAAAGCAGTACAGGAGAAGCGGCCGCAAACCTGTGACAGATTCGGGTTTGCGGCTGTTTATTTGAGAAAAAGGCCAGAGAGGGAGTGACGGCTCGTGCAGGAGAGGAGACTGGGTCAGCCGGCCCGGTACGATCATATTGACTTGATAGAGTGTATCGCAATGCTCTTTGTGGTGATGTATCATTCAACCACAGTGCCGTATAATTTCAATCATTCCGCCTATGAAAGCGTCAACTATTTTATCAGGGGCATCCTGTCTGTCTGCGTTCCGCTTTTCTTTTTGGCGAACGGTTTTCTGCTAATAAACAGGGAATTTGACTTGAAAAAGCATTTGAAAAAGACGGGACGGCTGATTCTGCTCACCTTCGTCTGGGGCGCGGTCAATCTTCTCATACTTATGCCCATAAAAAACCAGTGGTTTTCAGCAGGGGAGTTTATAGACGCTTTGTGGACCTGGAAACAGGGCTGGATCAACCATTTCTGGTTTATGGGCGCGTTGGTTTGCATATATTTGTTGTTTCCGCTCATGAAGACGGCGTACGACCATAACCGTAAGGTTTTTTACTATTGGGTCGCCGCCTGTGTCATCCTCACGTTTGGCAACTCGCTGATATGCATGGTCGCCACCATGTATAAATTTTTCATAGAGGGCGAACGCCAGTATATTGCTTCGAATTATTTTAATATGTTCAACCCGCTGCGGGGCTTATACGCACATACCTTTGCCTATTTCGGAATCGGCTGCTTTATCGGCGGCAACGCCGGTAAAATCAAATCCCAAATAGAGCGCAGAAACATTGCAAAACCCTGGCTGCTGATTGCAGTGCTGTGCATATCCTCCTTTTGCCTCGGCCTGTGGGGCGTATTCGCCTCTAAAATGACAGGCGGCGTCTGGGACGTCGTGTGGAACGGATACGACTCCATATTTACATGCGTCAACGTGCTTGCGATATATCTGCTCAGCACACGCTATCAGTGCGGGGAGAAAAACAAAATTTGCCGGCTGATTCGCAGTGTTTCCTGCAATACGTTCGGCGTCTATGTCCTGCACGAAATCTTCATTCACCTTTGTAACCGCTGGGGGATCAAATCACTGCCGTTCATGCAGAATTATGCGTCAAATTTTCTGTATGCCGCGGCGGTAGTCCTCCTCTGCGCGGGGATATCGCTGCTCCTGAAGAAAATACCATTTGTAAGAAAACTGTTGCTATGACAAAACAAAAGCGTTTTTCCGCCCCGTTCCGTGCCGCGGCGGGCCCCGCAAGCGCCGCACCCGGATTTGACAAGCGGCTTGTCTTTGCTATATAATATCATTGTTTGCCGCGCCTTTTTAGCTGTCCGGCCGGTCTGCGGCTTCTCGGGGTGCATAAAACGCCTTGCCGGGCAGCCTGTGCAAATCCGCGGCTGCGGCGGAAATCCGCTGCGGGCTGCGGAATTCTCTCCGGCACGGCGTGCGCGCAGGCCCGGGCCTTTGTTTCGGGCAGGGCCGGCTCCAGTGCCGTTGTCAGGGCTGCGGCGTTCTCTGAAACAAGAATCGGCAATTGCCGAGGGGGTAAATACATGGGACTGTGGGACAATCTCAAGGATAAATGGAATCAGTTTACCGGGAAGGGCCCGGTCGACCATGTGGCGGAACAGCGCCGCCGCAGGAAACTGCGCGAGTCGATCAACGACCCGGACGATTTGTTTTTTGACGACGAGGTGCTGGACGGCGAAGAGCTTGCGCGCGTCGCGCGCAAGCGCAGGAACCGCAACTCTTTCCGGCGCGGCTATTATATTTTCGGCGCCATACTCGGAACGGCCATGATCGTCATCGCCGTGTACAACATGATCTCCACGCCCAAGCCCGATCTGCAGGTGCTTCTCCAGGAGGACGGCGTATTGGAGCAGGGGGATATAGAGGATATCCAGAAATATCTGGAACAGTACGTGGAGGACCAGAACGGCGACGGGAAAATCACCGTCACCTTTACGCGCATCTCAATGCCGGCCCAGCGTACGGAGGACAATGAGAGCCAGTTTGAGGCCGCCTACCACGATATGGACGAGCAGCTCGTCCCGTTTAATATCGCTTTTTTCGTGGGCCGGGAGGAGTTCATCTCCATGGCGGACGAACTGCGGGGCCTTGCCTATTACAAGCCCGCCGAGTCGGTCTACCCCCTTACGGAGACGGACATACCGATCGGTGCGAACAGCCCGCTCAACGACTATTATTTTGCCGTGCGCGCCCAGTCCGATGCGGCGCTTGACAAGTACAGCGAGCCCGCGCTGCAGGTGCTGCAGAAGATAGCGGGCTGAATATAAAATAGAATAACGGAGGCGGAAGCAGAATGGATGATATCCAGAGGGACATATCGCTCAATATGGTGCGCGTGACAGAAGTGGCGGCGCTTCGTGCAAGCAGATATTTGGGCCTGAACGATAAGAACGCGGCGGACCAGGCTGCGGTGGACGGCATGCGCGGCATGCTTGACCTGGTCAATATCCGCGGCAGAATCGTCATAGGCGAGGGGGAGAAGGACAAGGCGCCCATGCTCTATATCGGAGAGCAGGTGGGCAACTGGGACCATCCGGAATACCCTGAGCTGGATATCGCGGTAGACCCGATCGACGGGACCCGGCTGGTGGCCAACGGCCAGGCGAACGCCCTTGCGATCATTGCCGTCGGCGGCAAGGATTCCCTCGCTTTTCTTCCGACTTTCTATGTGCAAAAGCTGGCTTACGGCCCGAAACTCTGCGGGTATCTGGATATCAACTGCCCTGTCCGTGAAAATCTCAAGGTCGCGTCGGCCTGCCTGAGCAAATCGACGCGCGATCTTACCATCGCAGTGATGGACCGGCCCCGGCACAAGGACCTCATTGCGGAGATCCGGGAATGCGGAGCGCGGATCAAGCTGATCGGCGACGGCGACGTGGCCGCCTCCATCGCTACCTGTATCGACGACGGCCGGATCGACCTGTACATGGGCGTGGGCGGCGCGCCGGAATCCGTGCTCACCGCCGTCGCCATGCGCTGTATGGAGGGGGATATCCAGGTGAAGCTGTCGCCGCAGAACGCGGCGGAGCTGGAGAGCATCAAGGCCGACGGCTACGACCCCCTGTCCAGTGCGAGCGCGACCACAGCGACTACTTAGGTTCTTAGGCGCCGAGCGC
>CAJLRT010000052.1 GCA_905209135.1 uncultured Eubacteriales bacterium | reverse complement strand
CGAGGTGGACGGGTGCTGATGGCACTTTTGCCGCGGCTTAAGCCCCCGCTCAGACGCGCCCCTCTGCCTCCGGAGCCGACGTATACCGCGCCTCCCGCATAGGCCCCGCATGCGCGCCCGGCCGGCGCGATGGAAAAGCACCGCCGTACAGCGCCATATTCCTCCGCATATATGCGCGCACTGTTTCCTGCCATCCGCCCGCGGCGTCCTGCCGCAAGGTTTCTGCGTATGCTCTGTCCCGCACGCGCGGCGTGAGCACCGCCGCACAGCGCCTGCGCGCCTCCGGCTTCTGCCCGTCCCCCCGCGCATACGCGCCATGCGAAAAGGGCAAAACACCGCCCGCGCCCGCGCCGCTTCACCTCAGTTTCACCGGCCAGTCCTTGTCCTCAGTCCGTCCGAGGATATAATCCACGCTCGTCCCGTAATATTCCGCAAGGCGAATCAGCGCCCAGACGGGAATCTCGCGCTCTCCCTTTTCATATCGCCGGTATACCTCCCGCTTGCAGTGCAGGATATCGGCAATCTGCTGCTGCGTTTTGTCGTGGTCGACCCGCAGGTCCTCCAATCTTCGAAAGTACATATTCTGCCACCTCATGTATATGCTACTATTTTGTGGCATTATAAGGGAATATACGCTACCATTTAGTGGCACTGTACCTGTTTTTCCATACCTCCCAACACTTTACATACCTGTCCGTCCGCATGATGCGCGCTTCCGTTAAACGGATATAACGTTATATTTGAGGGTGAAAAAGGACGGGGTAGCGGGCCTGGCCCGTACTCTCCGTCCCAAAAGGCTGAACCGTTCAGCAATCCGCAAGAAAACGCCGCAGCGCGGGCATAAGGCGCGCCGCGTCGCGGTATCCCGCCCGGTACAGCGCCCAAAGCCTGTCCCTGTTCTTTTCCAGCCGGCCGATCTTCACAGGCGCTGTCGGCGCGATGACAAAGGCGCGCCCCGCCGCCTCCCGCTCCCGGATCAGCTCCAGCGTCTCATTGTAGCGCAGGTGGCGGGTTTCGACCGCCTCCACCAGGCGCGGATAGTCGCTGTAGCGGCGGCGGATGGCGAACATGGCGCGGTTTTTCCCCTTGCGGTAGTCCCGCGCGCGGGTGAGCACCACGACGTTTTTCTCGCGCCCGTCCGCCTCTGCGCGCCGCAGCGGAATCGAATCCGCAATCCCGCCGTCCAGGTAGCGCCGCCCGTCCGCCTCTACCATGCGCGAGAGCAGCGGCAGCGAACTGGACGCACGCACATAGACGATGTCGCTGCGCATATCGCGCACCGGCCTGTATTCCGCCGCGCCCGTCTCGCAGTCGGTGACAACCGCATAAAACGTGCCGGCATACGCCCGGAACGCGTCGTAGTCGTAGGGATAGATCTCGTTGGGCAGCAAGTCGTACAGGAACGCCGCACCGAAGTAGTCGCCCGTCCTGCGCAGGCTCCACAGGCTCGCGCAGCGCCTGTCGCGCAGGTAGTCCATGGCGGTGGCCCGGCCCCTGTCCCGCTGGCGGGACAGGTAGCTGCACGCCTGGCAGGCCCCGGCGGACACGCCGTAGCACCGGTCAAAAAACAGGCCCTCGTCCAGAAAGCAGTCCAGCACGCCCGCCGTATACACGCCGCGCATGCCGCCGCCCTCCAGTATCAGGCCCGCGCGGTAAAGTCTCTCTCCCATGCCGCGCCCCCCTTAAAACGGACCGTAGCCGAGGGCCACCGCGGCCCACAGCGCCAGCACCGACAGAACGAACAGCGCGAGCTGCACCTTCCAGATCCACTTAAACCATCGGCCATAGGATATGCCGATCAGGCCCAGCGATATGAGGAGCACGGGGTTTGTGGGGAAGATCAGGTTTGTGAACCCGTCGCCGAAGATGAACGCCTGCACGGCCGTCTGTCGCGTCAGGCCGATCATGTCCACCAGCGGCACGACAAGCGGCATCACAAGAAAGGCCTTGGCCGACGCGCCGGCGATGAAAAACTGCAGCACTAGAATAAACCCGAACAGCAGCGCCACCGACACATAGGGGTTCGAGCCCTGTATCATGCTATACGAATGGTATAGAACCGTATCCATAATACCGCCCGCATAAAATATCTGCTTGGCGGACAGGGCGAGCAGAATCAGCAGCAGGCTCGGGGCGATGGAGAGCATACCGCTTCCAAAGCTCTTCCAAAGCCCTTTTTTCATGCCCGCCGCCCGGCCGGCGGCAAGCCCGCCCGCGGCGAACATCACCGCCATAACCGGCATGGAATAGTCGGACAGGCCGGGCACAAACAGCCCGACAAGGATATAGAGGAACACAAGGCCGATCGCCCCCAGAAACAGGGCGCATCCCCGCCGACATGCCGGCTCCTCCGCGCCGCCGCCGTCAAAGGCGAAGCGTTCGCGCAGCTTTCCGTCCACATCCGCGACAAGCGATGTCTCCGGCGCGGCCTCCACCTTTTTCGCATACCGCACAAGAAAACCGGTAAACAGCAGGTATACAACCGCGAAAACGGCGATCCGGAACAGCAGGCCGGAAAAGGCGGGCAGGCCGGCCAGGCTCTGCGGGATGCCGACCGTAAAGGGGTTGAGCGTCCCGGCCGCAAAGCCGAAGCCAAACGCCGCCACGCTCATGCCCAGCCCCACCAGCGAATCCCAGCCGAGCGACAGGGCCAGCGCGACGAGGATGGGCGCGAGCGGAACGGCCTCTTCAAATATGCCCATCACCGAGCCGATCAGCATGCAGATGAGCACCACGACGCGCAGCATGACATACTTGCGCGCGGCGTACCTCCGGATTACCGCCGAGAGCATGCACTGCAGAATCCCGCTCTCATTGAGCACGAGGAACGTCCCTCCGATCAGCAGCAGAAAGACCATAATCATGATCGCCGTGACCCCGTCCTCCCCCGCCAGCACCTCAAACGGAGCGGTGAACCACCGCCAGACGGGCAGGCGGGGCGCGTCCGGCGTCTCCGCATAGCTGTCCGCCAGAATGACTTCCCTGCCGTCCACAATCTCCCGCTCAAAGCTGCCCTGGGGAATCACCTGCGTCAGAATCCCGGCGGCGAGCAGGATGGCCAGCAGAATCGAAACTGTCGCAAGGTACGTCTTCGCACCGATGGAAAACCCTTTTTTCTCCATATGCATCCCTCTTCAAGTGAATCGTTTGTCCCCATTGTATACGATTTCACTGCGTTTTTCAAGCCTTTCGCGCGCCGTGCGGGAGAGGACGCGCCGCGGGAACAGGCGGCTGCGGGCAAATCCCGGGCGCAGACCGGGTTTCCCCGGCCGCGCGTACGCGCTGCCCGGCCGCCCAGACCTGCGGGCGCGGGCCGAAACATCCCGGCGCGGCCGCCGTCCGCGCCGGCGAAAAGCCGCGCGCCGTACGCCTCCCCGCGCGCCTGTCCGCACGGCGCGCCATCCCCGTCCGGCGCACAGAACCGCTGCCCCCTTGCCAGACGGAGGAAAATATTATATAATAATTAAATTATTGGCATACTAAGTCTGGAGGGAACGGAAAGTGCCGGGCAAACTCTACGTCGTCGCAACGCCGATCGGCAATCTGGAGGACATGTCGCCGCGGGCGGCGCGCATTCTGGCGGAGGCGGACCTCGTCGCCGCGGAGGACACGCGCGTGTCCGGGCTCCTGCTCGACCGGTTCGGCGTCCGCGCCAAGCTGATCTCCTGCCACAAATTCAACGAACGCGCCCGGCTCGAACCGCTTCTGCACGCCCTGCTGGAGGGCCGCAGCGTCGCCCTGATCTCCGACGCGGGCACCCCCTGCATCTCCGACCCGGGCAGCCTGCTCGTCGCGGCCGCGGCGGAGGCGGGGGTCGAGGTCGTCGGCGTAAGCGGTCCCTGCGCCGCTGTGACCGCCCTCTCCGTGTCGGGCTTCCCCTGCCGGCATTTTACGTTCATCGGCTTTCTGCCGCGGGTGAAAAAGCAGCTGCACCAGGCCCTGGCGGCGCATGCCGAAAGCGGCGTTCCGGTCCTGGTCGCGTACGAGTCCCCCAACCGGATCCTGGCCGCCATGGCCGAGATCGCGCAGGCACTGCCGGACAGCCGCGTCTGCCTGTGCAACGACCTGACCAAGCGCTATGAGCGCGTCTACCGCGGCGGCCCGGCGGAGGTTTTGCAGCAGTTGGAACAGAACCCCGGCGCGGCCAAGGGCGAGTACACCGTCGTTTTGTACTGCGAAGCGCCGCCTGCGGCGCAGGAGCAGGCGCAGGCCGGCCTGTCCCCGGAAGCGGCGCTGACCGAACTCGTCGCCACCCGCGGCCTGTCCCTCAAAGAGGCCGTCGCCGTGCTCGCGGAGACGTCCGGCATGCCCAAAAAGGAGGCCTACGCCGCCTCCCTGCGCCTCAAGCGCCTGTTTGCGGACGGCGAACCCTAACGCGCGCCGGAACATTGCAGGCCCCGGCCCTTTACAACGCGGGCGCAAACATATATAATAATCCCATATCAAATAAGGTGGTACATGCATGGTAGAATACGATGAACTGCGCGGCAGGATTGCCGCAATGGAAGCGCCGCTCGGCGAACTGCGCAGCGCGGTAGACATGGACGCGATCGCGGCGGAGCTGGGCGAACTGGAACAGCAGACGGCGGCCGAGGGCTTCTGGAACGACGCGGAGGCCAGCCAGAAGATATTTCAGCGCATAAGCTCGCTCAAGCAGAAGCGGGACGGAATCCTCTCGCTGCAGACGCAGTATGAGGACCTCCAGACCCTGCTGGAGCTTGCCGAGGAAGCGGAGGACCTGAGCCTCCAGCCTGAAATAACCGCCGCGGCGGACGCGCTGGAGCGCGACATCACCGCGCAGACGCTGCAGACCCTGCTCTCCGGCGAATATGACCGCAGCAACGCCATTCTCACCCTGCACGCGGGCGCGGGCGGCACCGAGGCCCAGGACTGGGTCGAAATGCTGTACCGCATGTATATGCGCTGGGCCGAGTCGCACCGCTACAAGTTCACACAGCTCGACTATCTGCCGGGCGACGAAGCCGGCATCAAGAGCGTCAGCTTCCTCATTGCGGGCGAAAACGCCTACGGCTACCTGAAAGGGGAAGCGGGCGTGCACCGCCTTGTCCGCGTTTCGCCTTTCGACTCCTCGGGCAGGCGGCACACATCGTTCGCCTCGCTCGAAGTCATCCCGGAAATTGACGACAGCATCCAGGTCGACATCCGCGACGAGGACATACGGATCGACACCTACCGCGCCAGCGGCGCGGGCGGCCAGCACGTCAACAAGACCTCTTCCGCCATTCGGATCACCCATCTGCCGACGGGTATCGTCGTCGCCTGCCAGAACGAGCGCAGCCAGCACCAGAACAAGGAAGTCGCCATGAAGATGCTCAAGTCCAAGCTCATCGAAATCAAGGAGCGCGAGCACCTGGACCGGATCGAGGACATCAAGGGCGAACAGATGCAGATCGCCTGGGGCTCGCAGATCCGCTCCTATGTGTTCATGCCCTATACCCTTGTAAAGGACCACCGCACCGGCTTTGAAATGGGCAATGTAAACGCCGTGATGGACGGCGCGCTCGACGGGTTCATGGGCGCGTACCTCAAGGCGGCCCAGGCGGGAGAGCTCGCCTGAGCGCGCCGCGTATATAAAGTATAAAGGACAGGCGGGTTTTCCCGCCTGTCCTTCTTTTTCCACCGGAATCCGAACGCACACCGCCCGGCGTACCGGCTCTGCGCTGAAACGCCGCTGCCGTTCGCCCTGCAGGGCCCGCCGGGCGCGGCCTCCGCCAGCGCAGAACGCGCGCCGCAGTATTCCTGCGGCGCGCGCTTCACGGTCTCTGCTGTTATCTCGCGTAGTACTCGGCCACCGCCGCGAAAAACGCGTCGATATTCGTCCAGGGCGTGGCGGGCGGAATATCGCAGCCGGAGGAGATGATAAAGTTGGGGTATTCCGGACAGCAGGCCTCCATAATCCGAAGCGTCTCCTGCCGGATGGATTCGGGCGTCCCGTTGCGGAACTGGACCGCGGGGTCCACGTTGCCCATCACCGGTATGTCCGTGGGGATCTTGCCGAGCATGGTCTTCATATCGATCGAGTTGCCGAAATGGTAGCCGGCGGCGCCCACGCGCAGGATGGATTCGATCATATCAATCGTGTTGTTGCCGCAGTTGTGGTAGATCACAATGAACTCGTCGTCCTGCACCGCGTCGATCACCTGCTTCATATAGGGCTCGGAGAATTCCGCGGCAAGGTCGGGCGAGAGCAGGCCGGTCAGCGGCTCGGCAACCACCACGCCGTTTGCGCCGACAGCCTTGTACGCCTTCATGTACTCGGTCAGAAAGGCCGCTGTTTTCTGCATGGTGATATGCACCATCTCCGGCTCGGTATAGCAGTTGATCATCGCCTCCGAGACGTCCATCAGCCGGCCGGCCAGGGAAAACGGGCCGATCACGCCGGCAAAGACGGGCCGGTCTGTAATCATTTCGCAGGCAAGGCGCAGCGCTTCGATATACTTGCCGGTCCGGGCCGCGCCCACCGTCGGCACGGCGAGATCCCGCGCCTGCTGCTCCGTCGTGACAAGAGAGCCGATCACCGTCGGCACCTCGTCGTCAGATACGCGGATGGCCGAACCGAACGCCTCCGCCTCTACGGACAGATCCATCATGCTGACGGCCGCGGCGCTGTCCACCCTGTCGGCAATCATCTTCATCCCTTTCGCCTGCAGCTGGCTGTCGTTAATCAGCTCCTGCACCGTAACCCCCAGCAGGCTGATGGAGGGGAAGGACAAAACGGGCATTGATTTTTTAACGGGCGCGTCGCGCCACGCTTCCATCCAGGCACGCATATTCATCGTTCTCAGGCTCCTTTTCACCGTTTGGTTTCAGTATAGCAAAGCGCCGCGCGCCGCAGTAGGAATATTCCATTTTTTTTTGCAATTTATTATGCACTGCGCCCGCCGGCCGCCCTTTGCGCGCGAAAAGCCGCGCCGGGGACGCGCGAGGCGGGCAGGCCGGGCTGCCCGGCGCCGCCGCAAAAGCAAAAGGACGGCGCCGCGCGCCGTCCTTTTGCAGCCGGTTGTTATTTTGC
>CAJLRT010000051.1 GCA_905209135.1 uncultured Eubacteriales bacterium | reverse complement strand
AGACCGTCGCGCGGTTCTTGTGAATCGCATCTGCGAGCATATCAACCGTCATGTGCAGCTCCTGGCGCCTTTTTTTAATTTTTTCGCCTGTCGTCATTCCATTTCACCACCTTTATCTGTAGTATAACACTGATTTCGCAAATACGCAACCAATTCTTGAAATATTTATGCATTTGTGCGAAAAACGTATTGACAAGTCCCTGTAACGGATGTTATGATACAGGTGCATCGCATAAATGCAAACAAAAAACAAGACAGCAAAGGAGTCAGAGTTATGGCAAACATGGAAAAATTGAAGAGGAAGATGAAACAGCGCGGCGTTACCTACAGTGAACTGTCCAGGAAAATGGATATAAACCGGTCTACGCTCTACCGGAAGATTGCGAGTGAGGGCGATTGCTTTTCCGTCCGGGAGGCGGTGTATATCGGGCGTACGCTCGGCCTGTCCCTGGCGGAAACGGCGGAAATTTTTTTTGGAGAGTAGTCGCATTTTTGCGATTATGATTGTTCTTTGTTATTTTTTATATTATACGGCCATTCCGTAATAAATGTCAAGAGGCATACAGTCTGCACAATGCCACCGGCGCCGCAGAAAAAGCGTGCCGCTCTGTCGGGGGAGCGGCACGCCTGTGGCCGGTTGCGTCTGAACGGCGGGCGCGGCTGAAGCAGGCGCACCCAAGCAACAGGACGCGCCCGAACAGCAGGCGCACCTGAACAGCAGGCCGCACCCGAACAGCAGGACGCACCTGAACAGCGGACGCACCCGAACAGCGGGCGCACCCGAACAGCAGGCGCAACCGAACGGCGGGCGCACCCGAACAGCAGGGCGCACCCGAACAGCAGGGCGCACCCAAGCATCAGGGCGTACCCGAACGGCGGGGTGCACCTCCCGGCGCCGTGTTTCCGTTCAGTTGCGGCGGGCGGGGACGTCCCGGAACTCCGCCCGGAAGGTGACCCCGTCGTTTTCATTTGCGGCCCACAGCCTGCCGTGGTGCAGCTCGGCAATGGTTTTCGCAATGGAAAGGCCCAGGCCGTAGCCGCCCTCGGCGCGCGACCAGTCCACGCGGTAAAACCGGTCGAACAGGTGGGGGAGCGCGTTGGGCGGAATGGGGCTGCCGCAGTTGTGCACGGAAAGGCAGACGCGGGCCTGCTTTTTCGTCAGCGTTACGGTGACGGCGCTGTCCCGCGCCGCGTATTTGACCGCGTTGTCCACCAGTATGGCGGCGAGCTGCCTGAGCTGCGCCGCGTCGCCCTGCAGGACGACGTCTGATTCAATGCCCGCCGTTTCCAGGCTTATCCCCTTTTCATAGGCGAGCGATTCAAAGGCCAGGCAGACGCTGTAGACAAGGTCGCCGAACTGAACCGGCGCGAAAGGTGCGGGCGTTTTCGCCTCGTCGGATTTGGCCAGGAAGACCAGATCCTCCACAAGCCGCTTCATGCGCTGCGCTTCGGCCTGCGTGCTGTCGATCCACTGGCGCTGCGACTGCACGGTGGCCTCGCCGTTTTTCTGCAGTATGCCCGTGTTCGCCAGGATCACGGTCAGGGGCGTTTTCAGTTCGTGCGAGGCGTTGGCCACAAACCGCCGCTGCTGCAAAAGGGCGCGCTCCACCGGCTTGAGCGCCCATTTGGACAGGTAGAGGCTGATGAGGAAAAAGGCGAGCAGCGCGCCGGCGAAGGAGGCGAGCGAGATGAGGACGACATTGCGCAGCGCCGTCCGCTCGCTGTGGCGGTCCATGAATGCGATGGCGTCGCGGCCGTATTTGTTTACAACGGCGTAACGCAGGTTGTACTCCGGCAAAACGCCGCTCTCGCCGCCGGCTTCCCGCGCCGCCTGTGCGATTTCGGCCGCTTCGTCCTGCTCTATGTACATGTTTTCGGTGCGGACATACATGAAATTGCCGCCCGCGTCGAACTGCACGACGAATACCGGCGCGCCGACAAAGGTCTCCGGCGGCTCTTTGCCAACCTCCATTTTCGGCGGTTCCACTTCCTTTGCGCGGGAGGCGGCCATGCGGAGGGTCATCTCATTGTCCCGCACGACCTGCCGGTAGCTCGTAACGCACAGCGCGCCGAATACGGCGGCGAGCACGAGGAAGACGAGTATCATATTGATCATCACGAATTTAATTCTGAGCGTGCGGATCATTGTGCTGTATCCTCCAGTCTGTATCCGACTTTCCGGACGGTTTCAATGCCGGATTGCGAGCCGAGATAGGCAAATTTTTTGCGCAGGAACGAGATATATGCCTCGACATTGTTGTCCTCCGCTTCGGAGTCGACGCCCCACACCCGGCTGATCAGCTCTTCTTTCGGGGTGATGACGAAGGGGTTGGCCATCAGAATCCGGAGCACTTCTTTTTCCTTAAAGCTCAGGCGCACCGATTTCGCGCCGCAGGTGAGCGTGCTGGTCGCAAGCCCGAGCGTGAGGTCGGAAAAACGGAGCTCGTCCAGGACCACTTCGCCCTGCCTGCGGGAGATGGCGCGCACCCGTGCGAGCAGCTCTTCGGGCGCGAATGGTTTTGTCATATAATCGTCCGCGCCCAGGTCCAGGCCGCGCACCTTGTCGGCGGTCTCGTCCTTGGCGGTGAGCATAATCACAGGCGTGTCGATCTTTTCCGTGCGCAGCCGCTTTATAATTTCAAACCCCGACAGGCCGGGGAGCATAACGTCGAGTATGACGACGTCGTACAGGCCGCTGCGCGCGTATTCAAGCCCGTCGGTGCCCGTATGCACCGTGTCCACCAGGTATTTTTCCTCTTTCATGATATGGGCCAGCGCCTCGGCCAGGCGGACTTCGTCCTCTACGATCAGTACCTGCATATGGACTCCCCCTTTTTTTCATTATAACACGATTTATCTCTTTATACAGCCCAATCATATCCGTTATTGCTGAAAATAGTCTGAAGTTTTTGCTTCAGACTATTTTCAGGTTTTCGGTGTATAATCACAGCATAGCAGAGACGGGCAAGCGGAAAGGAGGCGTTCTATGAAAAAAAATATATTTGAGCGGGTGGAGAAAAAGTATCTGGCGAGCCCTGAACAGTGCCGGGCCTTTCTGGAGCTTGCGGAGGGGAGGCTTCTCCCCGACCGGTTTGCCGAGTACACAATCTGCAACCTGTACTATGATACGGACGGGTACGACCTGATCCGCACCTCGCTTGACAAACCGGTCTACAAGGAAAAGCTGCGTATGCGCAGCTATGGCCGGGCGGAAGAGAACAGCCCCGTGTACCTTGAACTCAAAAAGAAGCTCTGCGGCGTCGTGTATAAACGGCGGGCCGTGCTCCCCTACGCGCAGGCGCGGGCGGCGGCCGCCGGTGCGCACATCTGCGGGACCGACCCGGAAACGGAGCAGACGCTGCGGGAAATCTCCTGTTTTCTCGGCCGGTATCCGGTTTCGGAAAAGGCGTATATCAGCTATGACCGCACCGCCTTTACCGGCGCGGAGGACCCGCAGCTTCGCGTCACTTTTGACCGCAATATACGCTTTCGCCAGCAGCAGCTAAGCTTAAACAGCGGCATGTGGGGCGCTCCCGTGCTGGAGCCCGGCCGGGTTTTGCTGGAGATCAAGGTGGCGGCCGCCTTTCCGGTATGGCTCAGCCATGTCCTGAGCGAACTTGAGCTGTTCCCGGTCTCCTTTTCCAAGTACGGCAGATGCTACCAGAACTACATTTTCAAAACAAACCAGAAAGAACGGAGCGTGGCTACAAGTGCCTGATATTTTTACAAGCAGCATTCTGAACGGAACTCTTACCATCAGCGGATTTCTATACTGCACTCTTGCGTCCCTTGTCCTCGGCCTGGGCATTGCGGGCCTGTACATGGTGAAAAACACATACTCCAAGGGCTTTGTCGTCACGCTTGCCCTTCTCCCCGCCATTGTGCAGGTCGTGATCATGATGGTCAACGGCAATATCGGGACCGGCGTCGCGGTCGCGGGCGCGTTCAGCCTGGTGCGGTTCCGGTCGGTGCCGGGCAACGCGCGGGATATCGTGAGCATCTTTTTCGCCATGGCCGTGGGGCTTGCGACCGGGATGGGCTATCTGTTTTACGCGCTGCTGTTCCTTGTGATTATCGGCGTGGTAAACGTCGCGCTGCTGTGCAGCCGGTTCGGCGACGGAAAGGCGAATGTGCGCACCCTCAAGATCACAGTCCCGGAAAACCTGGACTACGAGGGGCTGTTCGACGACCTTCTGCAGCAGTACGCGACCAGCTATACCCTGGAAAAAGTGCGGACGACGAATATGGGAAGCCTGTTTGAGCTGAGCTATACCGTCCGGCTCAAGGGAGACATGCCGCCCAAGGCGTTTCTGGACGCGCTGCGCTGCCGCAACGGGAACCTGAATATCGCAGTCAGCCGGCCGCATACCGTGAAAGAAGAACTGTGAGGAGGATTTTATGCGCAATCAATTCTGGCGCGGGCTTTTCAGCCTGCTTGTACTTGCGGCGTTTCTCGCCGGCTGCGCGCAGGACGCGGCCGAGGCGCAGCCGGTCGGTGCGACGGCCGCGGCGGACGGCTACGACTACGCGGCCGAGGACCTGGATGCGAGCTGGGATGAGCAAACGTCAACCGCCGTCCGCTTCAGCGGCGGCGGGATTGAGACGGACGGCGCAGGCGCGTCCGTCACTGGTTCCACTGTCACCATCAGCGCCGCGGGCACCTATGTGCTCAGCGGCGAGTCGGACGACGCGCAGGTCGTTGTGGACGCCGGCGGGCAGGCCCTGGTCCGGCTCGTCCTGAACGGCGTGGACATTGCCAGCAAAACGGGCGCGCCCGTCGCGTCGCTGCAGGCGGATAAGACGGTCGTCATTCTCGCCGACGGAACGTCCAACACCCTGTCGGACGCACAGTCCTATTCCTATGCGGACGCGGACACGGCGCCGGACGCCGCGCTGTTCGCCCAGGACGATCTGACCATCACCGGCGGGGGCAGCCTGACGGTATACGGCAGCTATAACGACGGGATCGGTTCCAAGGATTACCTGTGCGTTACCGGCGGCACGATCGAGGTGCATGCGGCGTCCGACGGACTGCAGGGCCGCGACGGCGTTGCGGTCAAGGCCGGCACGCTTGCCATAGAGGCGGGTGCGGACGGCGTGAAATCGAACAATGACGAGGATGCGGCGAAAGGGTTTGTCGTACTGGACGGCGGCGACTTCTCCATCACCGCCGGGCACGACGGCGTGCAGGCACAGACGGCCCTTGCGATTGCCGGCGGCACGTTTGAAGTGCATACGGGAAGCGGCGCGGGAACGGCCGCGCAGACGCAGGCGGGTTTCCCGTCGGACGGCATGACGCCCCCTGACGGCGGTATGCGTCAGCCGGACGCGGCGGGGTTTGTAGAGACGGCGGCGGTGCAGGATACGGCCCAGACCGTGCAGGCCGACGCAACCGCAGACGAATCCGACAGCTATAAAGGGCTGAAAGCGGGCGTCAGCATTGCGATTACCGGCGGTACGTTTACAATCGACGCGCAGGACGACGCCGTGCATGCAAACGGCGATATAACGGTCAGCGGCGGCACGTTTGATATCGCAACGGGCGACGACGGCTTCCACGCCGACGCGGCACTGACCCTGCTGGGCGGAACCATCCGCATTGCGCAGTGCTACGAGGGGCTGGAGGGACTTACCGTCGATATCAGCGGCGGGGAAATTGACGTTGTCTCCAGCGATGACGGAATCAACGCCGCAGGCGGCAGCGACGGGGAGGCGCAGGGCCCGATGGGCGCGGACCAGTTCGCCGTCAACGGCGACGCGTATATACGCATCACAGGCGGGAGCGTGCATATCGACGCATCCGGCGACGGGATCGATTCCAACGGCGCGACGTGGATGGAGGGCGGCACCCTTACGATTGACGGCCCCGTGTCCGGCGCGGACGGCGCGCTGGACACCAACGGGGAAATGCTGATAAACGGCGGCACGACGGTGGCCGTAGGCAATTCCGCCATGCTGGAGCCGCCGGACGAGGCGTCCGGCCAGCCCTGCTTTGTCGTGTATTACACGCAGACGCAGCAGGCGGGCGTTTCCATCCGGCTGACGGATGCATCCGGCGCGCAGGTGCTGGAATATACTCCGTCCAAGTCCTATCAGTCCGCCGTGATCAGCCTGCCGGCGTTTGCACAGGGCGATACCTTTACCCTGTACAGCGGCGATACGGAGCTTGCTGAGCTCACGCTTTCCGAAACGGTGACGCGCGTCTCCAGCGACGGCACGGCGTCGGCCGGCGGGATGCAGGGCGGTTTCGGCGGCGGCGCCATGCCGGGCGCGGCGCCGGACGGAAACGCTGTGCCGGACGGCGGGTTCGGCAGGGATCAGGCGGCGCAGCCGCCGCAAATGAACGGACAGGGCAGGCCGTAAGCGCGGCCGCACAGCGGGGCCCGGAAGCATACTGCTTCCGAGCCCCGCGCTTTCGAATCGCAGATTCCCCTGCGCCGCCCCGCCGTGCCCGCATTTGAGGGGACGGGAAAACCAAAAGAGGAAGCCCCGCTGTCTTCCCCTGCGGCCATACGTTTATGCGGATGGATCGTCTCTCGGTACATTCCGAGCATCTGCCGTTTGCCGGGCTTTGGGGACAGGCCTGCCATAAGCCGCCATGCCCCGCGGAAGCAGGCCAATGCAGAACTTATTTTGGCAGCAGCTTCGGATTTTAAAAATAAAAGAGGCATGGAAAACACCGTGTTTCCCATGCCTCTTTTGTGGTGGAGATTAAGTGGGATCGAACCGCTGACCTCTTGAATTAGATACAAGCTAAAAGTAAGCGGTTGGTCTTTGTTTTTAGTCCAACCGCTTTTTGTGTGTGGGGGTTAAAAAAAGTAATGTATCACGATGCCCTGCTAATGATACTTTGGATATTTATTATCGTCTTGATTATTCTGAATGGATTCTGAGTAGAGCATATTTTCAGGTAACTTGCAGTAATTTTCCGAATATTTGAAAAAAATAAAATCCTCCAGAGCCAAGAGGCTTAGAGGATTTTATTGTGGTGGAGATAAGCGGGATCGAACCGCTGACCTCTTGAATGCCATTCAAGC
>CAJLRT010000050.1 GCA_905209135.1 uncultured Eubacteriales bacterium | reverse complement strand
ACCAACTTTTTGCGAGCTGCGTGGGCGTATCTCCGCCCGCTAAAACCGTGAAAACATCGCCGCCGCAAGCAGCATATCGCTTGCGGCGGCTTTTTTGCAAAAGCCGCCGGGTGCGCTCATTGCGCTGCTCCTCCTTTCCGAAAAAGGTCACGCCGCGCCTTCGATGCTCGCTTGCAGGCGCGCTCGCAACGCTCCGGCTTGCTAACAACCTTTTTCGGGCTGCGGGGGTTCAGAGCTGTCAGGGGAATTTCCGAAAATTTTTATTCATAGCCTTTTCACGCGTCGGAGCAAGCTTTGTATCGCTTGCTCCGACTTTTTAGCCGCGACCCGCCTGCGCTGGGCTCGCGTCTGAGAAATGTGACGGCTCGTATTTGGATTGATAGTCGCTTACATCAGCAGAGCAGCATTCTTACATGCTGTTTCGCAATACGATTTTACAGGGGGCCAAACGCCAAGCCAATGGCGGTATAAAGATGGATATCCATCTTTTCATGTTCATTTCCGGCACGCAAATACTTTGCGTCCACAGCGTAAAATATGCCATATTTGCGCGGTAAAAATCCATATGAAAAACGTGCCTGCAATGTTACAATAAACGCAGGCGCCTCAATATCCGGCGCGGAAAGACTGCTGGTACTGCGACGGCGTGCAGCCCATGTGCTTTTTAAACTGCTTGCTGAAGTACATCTGGTCGCTGTAACCGACAGCCTTTGCGGCAAGTCCGATGCTGGCGCCGTCCTGTGTGAACAGCCGGCACGCCGCGAGAAGCTTGCGCTTGATCACATAGTCAAGCGGCGTCTGATTAAAGTGATCCCGGAACATTTTTCGCATCGTCTGTTCGGAAAGCCCCGAAATATCGAGCAGTTTCCGCAGGGAATACGGTTCGTCGAGGTGTGAGTTGATGTGGGACAGCAGCTTGAAAAACCCGGAGTCTATGCCGAAGGGAAGCGAATCGGTAATGGGTTTGCACCGGCTGAGCAGCAGGTCGCAGATCTCCATAACCGCCTGCTGGGTGCGTATGGTATTGCCGAGCGCATGGTAGACGTTGTCGTCCGGGTCCTTGAAGCAGATGTTGATGCTGGTAATGCACTGCAGCAGCCTTGCTGCGTCTGCCCCTTTCCACAACGCCGGAGCTTCAAAAAGGTCCATCAGCGGAATCCCGGCCGCGGTAATGAAAATGTGAATCCAGGTAATATGCCCCGCCCGCGGCATGCAGAAATCGTGCCTGACATTGTGCGGGAGTACGATCCCCTCTCCCGGCTCCACCTGAAACGTCCGGCTGTCAACGGTAAGGTTGCAGCGGGAGTCGTGCGAATACAGCAGAATCGCGAAGGGCAGCGTCCGCCCCAGCGCCTGGTGCGGCGCGCGGAAAATGCTGTTTTCGCCGTCGTACAATGTGAACGAAACGGGCAGAATGGTGCTTTTGAGCAGGCTGTAGGAAGAGTACTTCATCGGCGGTTCCTCCATGGTCCGTATACCTTTTATATAACACAGCCGGTTTGTAAATTCAACATTTTTTTGAATAGGAGAATAAAAATGAGCAACATCCATGCAGAATCAGTTATGCAGTACGATTGCGACGTCGCCGTAATCGGCTCCGGATCCGGGGGCATTGCCGCGGCGGTGGCGGCCGCGCGCGCCGGCTGCCGCGTCCTCGTAGTGGAGAAGAACGGATATGTCGGCGGCATGACGACGGCCGGCCTGCCCTACCTGGGCTATCTGGACGTGCAAAAGCGCCCCACAGTCGGCGGAATCGCGACAGAATTTGTCGAGCGTCTACGGCAGGACAACGCCTCTTTCGGGGTCCGGTACTGTCCCAAACACTGCTCCATCGCCGCTATCGATCCCGACAGGGTCAAGCTCACCGCGGCAAAGTTTCTGGAGGACAGCGGCGTGGATTTCCTGCTGCACACCCACGCCATCGCCGTAGAGGTAGAGGACGGCGTTTTGAGGAGCATTCGCTGCGAATGCGCCGGGACGCGGATTCAGGTCCGTGCGAAAGTGTTTATTGACGCAACCGGCGACGGCGTGATCTCCTACCTGGCCGGCGCCGAGTATGAAAAGGGGACGGCCGGCGTGGACCTGCAGCCGCCCTCCATCCTGTTCACCATCGGCGGCGTGAATAAGGAGCGCTTTTTCGGGTGGCTGGAAGAACACCCCGAGGAAGTGGAGCCCTATACGATGGAGTATCTGCGCGCCGCGCCTGACTTCGTGCTCGTAACGCTGCAGAAGCTGTGGGAAAAACTCAACCCCATCGGCGAGTGGCCCATGGGGATCTGGGCGATGATCTATATCAATCGCTTCAACGACTCCGAAGTGTGCATCAACGGCCCGCGCATGGCGGCGACCGACGCGACCGACCCGCAGAGCATAACCGCCGCGGAGATACTCGGCCAGCGCCAGGCGGCCGCGTTTATTGAAATGCTGCGCAAATACGTTCCCGGCTTTGAGAAGGCATTCCTCTCGCATATCAACGATTCCATCGGCGTCCGGGAAACCCGCCGCATCGTGGGCTATAAAACGCTCCGCATAGAGGATGTCAAAGCCGGCAGAACCGGCGAGGACACGATCGCCCTGGGCTCCTACCCGATCGATATCCACGGCAGCGGAGATTACAGTTCCCAGTTTATCCGCGTGGACGAACCCTATGGAATCCCGTACCTTGCCACGGTGTGCAAAACCGTGGGCGGGCTGATGATGAGCGGCCGCTGCATATCGGTCGACCGGGAGGCCTACGGTTCGTGCCGTGTGATGGGCACCTGCTTCGCCGTGGGCGAGGCGGCCGGTATCGGCGCGGCCCTGTCCGTGAAACAGGGCTGCCGTCCCGAACAGGTGAACCCTGCTGAAATTCGTGAAATCCTGCTTCGCGGCGGCGCAATTCTCTCTGTGTGACAGTCTGCACCGCCTGACAGGCCATGCCCCCCGCCCCGCGCTTGTGCGCGGGGCTTTTTTCCTGGCATGCGCAGCTTCAAAGCGCCTGCCGATCGCCGCCCCCGTTTCCCGGTGCTTCTGGCCGGATGACGGCACGTCCGCCTGCGATGACGAAACGAATCGCCCGACTGGCGGGCGCGCGGCGCATATGACAAGGAACGTGCAAAACAGCGCCTTTTTTGGTATAATCTGCATTATATTCTACGTTTCGTATATTCATATGGGGATGTATGTCATTCTCTGCGCATGGCGTCGATGCGGGTCGTTCTGTATATTCCCCCTGTTCGATCCGCCGACCGGGGCGCGCTTTTCCCGCGCCGCTGTCGATTGCGCGGACATTTTCCGCAAAATTCAGTAAACCGGGGAGGGAAATGTCATAAAACAGAGGGAATGAACCTTGAGCACGCCGCCGTCGCCTGATTGCCCGCGCTGTTTGCGCGGGTTTTTTGGCGCGCCGATTGGCAAATTCGGTCCGCGGGACATAGGTTGTAGTATACTGCGTTTAGGAGAATGAAAATGACCATCAGCCTATGTATGATCGTAAAAAATGAAGAGGCGGTGCTCGCACGCTGCCTGGACAGCGTCCGCGGCGCCGTGGACGAGATCGTCATCGTGGACACGGGGTCCACTGACCGCACAAAGGAAATCGCGCGCGGCTATACGGATAAGGTGTTCGATTTCGAGTGGGTCGACGACTTCTCCGCCGCCCGCAATTATGCGTACGCGCAGGCGACTATGGACTACCAGATGTGGCTGGACGCCGACGACGTGCTGCCGCCCGCCGAACGGGAGAAATTGCTGCGGCTGAAACAGACCCTGCCGGACGACACGGACATCGTGACCATGAAATACCACACTCATTTCGATGGGAACGGCAGCCCGGTGTTCACATCCACCCGCGAACGGCTCACAAAACGCAGCCGCGGCTATCAGTGGCAGGATCCGGTACATGAATGTATCCCCCTCACGGGCAGGATCCTGCAGAGCGACATCGCGGTCTGGCACCAAAAGCCGGTCCCGCAGGAGACGTCCACGCGCAACCTCCGCATCTATGAATCCCTGGAATCGCAGGGGCGGGCGTTTACGCCGCGCCAGCAGTATTACTTTGCGCGCGAACTGAAGGACCACGGCCGCTATGCACAGGCGGCGTATTACTTTGAACGCTTTTTGGACGGGGGAAAGGGCTGGTCGGAGGACAACATCGCCGCCTGCTTCAGTCTCGCCGCGTGCTATACCGCGCTGGGCGAACCGGAAAAGGCGCTGTCCGTCCTGCTCAGAAGCTTTTTGTACGACGGCCCGCGCGGCGAGATCTGCTGCGAACTCGGCTATTACTACAAGCGGCGCTCGGACTACCGGAACGCCCTTGCCTGGTTTCGGACCGCCGCCCAGCTCGACCCTCCCGACTCAATGGGCTTTGTCCTGCCCGATTACTGGGGGTATATCCCCAATATCGAATGCTGCGTCTGCTGCTGCTACCTGTCCCGGTTTGACGAAGCGGCGCAGTTCAACGCCCGCGCCGGCGCCTGCAAACCAAACAGTCCGGCCGTTCGCCAGAATGAACAGTATTTGGCGTCTTTGCGGGAATAATGGCGAAGGCTGTAACCCTGTGGAGAATCAGCGCGTATTATGGTATTGGCGTATGCACTGATATGTTTTTTGAAACAGGGAGGATAGAATGGCTAGCTTTTTTCAAGACAACTGTATTGGCAGCGGCTGCAGCGCCTGCTTTGGCGCATGCGGCTGTAACAGCGGATGCCGCTGCTGTTGCTGCAATAACGGCATAACAGGTCCTACCGGTCCTACTGGCCCGACGGGCCCTACGGGTCCGACGGGTCCCATCGGCTTCGGCGCAACCGGCCCCACCGGCCCCACAGGCGCCACCGGCCCGACCGGGGCAAACGGCATTACCGGCCCCACCGGCGCAACCGGCGCGACCGGCGCGACGGGTCCGACCGGCGCAAGAGGGGATACCGGCCCTACGGGCGCGACGGGTGCCACCGGCCCGACCGGTCCCACCGGCGCAACCGGCCCCACCGGCCCCACAGGTCCGACCGGCGCGCCCGGCCCCGGCCTGACGGACGCCACGGAGTTTGTGCCCGGCACGGTGTACCAGGAAGGCGATCTGGTACTGTTTAACGGATCTCTCTATCGGGCGGCGGTGAACGCGCCGACCGGAACGCCCGGCTCTTCGGCTGATTATACGTTGCTGACCGCCACGCAGACCGGCCCCACGGGTCCGACCGGCGCCACCGGCGCCACCGGCGCGACTGGCGCAACGGGCGCGACCGGCGCCACGGGTGCAACGGGCGCAACAGGCGCCACGGGCGCCGACGGATTAATCGGCCCGACCGGTCCTACCGGCGCAAACGGCATTACCGGCCCGACGGGCGCAACCGGTCCCACGGGTCCTACCGGCGCAACGGGCCCCACGGGTCCGACCGGCGCGGACGGCGCGACAGGCCTTACGGGCGACACGGGCGCGACTGGCGCGACTGGCGCAACCGGTGCCACCGGCCCGACGGGTCCTACGGGTCCGACAGGTGCGGACGGCGCGACCGGTCCCACAGGCCCCACGGGTCCGACAGGTGCGGACGGCGCAACCGGTCCTACTGGTCCCACAGGTCCTACTGGCCCTACTGGCCCGACAGGCCCCACGGGTCCGACGGGTGCGGACGGCGCGACAGGCCTTACGGGAGACACCGGCGCAACTGGTCCGACCGGCGCGACAGGAGCGACCGGCGCGGCGCCCGAGCTGAATGCACTGTACGCTACGAATGATCCGTCGCAGTCCCCGGCTTCGGACGGCGCTGCGCTGACGTTCGACACGAACCAGGTAACGGAGGGTACGGCCATCAGCCACACCGCCAGCAGCGGCGATTTTACGCTGAATGAGGCGGGAATCTACCGTATTTCCTATTCCGTGGTCGGGACAAACACAAGCGGAACAGGCAACGCCACCGTAGAACTGCGCAGCGACGGTACCGCAATCCCCGGCAGCAACAAGTCCGGCACCATTGCAACCGCATCGGATGTGGTGACGCTTGCGGCCGACGTCCTGGTAGACGCGGCGGGAACGGAGACCATTACCCTGAATATGGTCGGCACAGGCTTTTCCTTTACCAATGCGGCGATTGTTATTAAAAAGGAAGACTAACGGTTGTAGGCATTTCACGGCGGCGGACAGGGACGCAGCGGCTTTGGCCGTTTCCAGCGAAACACCAAAGCTGAAAACGCTTCGCCGCCGTCGCGGAGAAAGACAGAAAAATGGGAAGCGCGCAAAAACAGGTGCAGCGCCGTAATCCATGCCGCTTTTCATAACCGCAGGGCCGCGCCCGTTTCGGGCGCGGCCCTGGTTTCGCGCATGACGCATATCTGAAAAAGACCCGCAAGGGGCCTATATTCCATACAAACGCGCGCAGTTCGCACTGTTTTGAGAAAAACGCGCTCGGGCCGGAACCTAGCGTCGGCCAACCGTGTAAAATAGTAGGGGAGAACATAAATCTAAATATGCAAAAGGAGTACACAATGGCAAGATTGAATCAGAATGATTACAGATGCAATAGCTGTAACGCGCCGTTCGGCCAATGCAGCTGTAACGCAGGATTTCACTGCTGTCCCAGCCCCACCCCCTGTCCCTGTCCTTCCGTAGGTCCAACCGGTCCGACGGGTCCGACAGGCCCGACAGGCCCGACAGGTCCCGCCGGTTCAGGCGCGACAGGCGCGACAGGTGCCACCGGCCCGACAGGTCCGACCGGCGCGCGGGGCGCAACGGGACTTAACGGCGCAACGGGCGCGACCGGGCCCATAGGCAATACCGGCCCGACCGGCGCCAACGGCATCACGGGCCCGACCGGCGGCACGGGCGCGGCAGGTCCGACAGGGCCGACCGGCCCGACCGGATTTACCGGTCCGGCGGGTGCGACCGGCCCCACCGGTCCTACGGGCGCCACCGGCCCTGCAGGTGCCACAGGCGCAACGGGCGCGGCGGGTCTTATTGGCCCGACAGGTCCCACCGGCGCGGACGGCGCAACCGGTCCTACGGGCGCCACCGGCGCAACGGGCGCGGACGGCGCGACGGGCCCGACCGGAGATCGGAAGAGCGTCGTGTAGGG
>CAJLRT010000049.1 GCA_905209135.1 uncultured Eubacteriales bacterium | reverse complement strand
CGACCACCGAGATCTACACTCTTTCCCTACACGACGCTCTTCCGATCTGCCATCGAGTTCAAAAGCGCGGTAAAGCCGTTGAAGTCCCTGCCCTGCATGGGGGAAATGCTGTACGCGATGATCTCGCCACTGCGGCGGCCGTCGGGCGTGGCGGCCGTCTCGCGGCCGTGATCGACCATCCAAAGGAAGGTGAAGGGCTGCGCGTGGAAGCGCAGGCCGTATTTCTCGGTCATCCGGTCCAGGTAATCGCAGGAGAAGTCCATAATCTGGGCGGCGACTGTGTCGACCTCGTCGATATCGTTGCCAAACTTGGGTGCTTTGTTGATAAAGTCGAGCCGGACGGCCTCGTCCTCAAAATCGCCCGCGAGGATTTCGATCAGCTCCCGCAGTGTGTACTTCTTCTTTTCATAGACAAACTTACGGACGACCATGAGCGAATCGGCCAGGTTGGGGATGCCGCCGAGCATGACCTGATAATAGTCGTACTTGGCGCCGTGCTCGTTGAAGTCCAGGCCGTTTTCCATGCAGTCTTCGGTCAGCAGGGATTTGTAGGGCCGGGGCTTGTTGACCATGGCCGCGTTCGTTGTGCGCAGGATATTGCGGCAGGTGCCGTTCAGAATATGCTCAATTTGGCGGTAGACGGCGGCTTCCAGCTTTTCGTATGTATCCAGCGTTTCGGGTTCGCCCGTCTCCAGGCCGGGCGCGAGCTCGGGATGGATCATGCTGCGGCCGTTGCCGAGCGCATATTCGAGCGCTTTGAGCAGGTTTGTCTCGCCGGTGACCGCATGCGGGTTGGACTTGCCGGGGATCACCGTCTCCACGCAGCCGATCTGCGTGTAGTTCCAGGCGTCCTCGTAGGGGATTCCCTTGGCCATGAGCGCCGGGATCATTACGTCGTCGTTGAAGAAGAAAGGCACGCCTTTCTGCACATGGCCCACAACCTCGAGCGCACGCTTGAGAAACGCCTTGTCCGTGCGCTGGGAATAGCGGACGGACAGGCAGCGGATGAAATTGAGCGCTTCGGTAGCGTCGAGCATCATGTACGAAAGCTCGTTGACGGCGCTCTCGCCGTCCGGCCCGCAGCCGCCGACGCAGGACTGCTGCACGTCGTAGTCGCGGTAGAGCTTGATCCACAGGCAGCAGATCAGTTCAAACGCCTCCTCTTTGGTGAGCAGGCCCTTCTCGATATCGGCCGTGTAATACGGGTAGAGAATCTGATCGAGCCGGCCGAGGGAGTTGGCGTTGATGCTGTCCTCCCAGGTGTTCATAATATGCGCAAACCACAGGCTCTGGATGGCTTCCATAAAACTGCGCGCGGGCTTCGCCGGGACCTGGCTGCACGTTTCGGCGATTTTCTGCAGCTCCTGTTTGCGGGTCTCGGTGTTTTCCGCATTCTCGAGCAGATGGCGCGCCTGCGCGGCATAGCGCGTTCCGAACTCGCAGCCGGCCTGGCAGAGCAGCTTCATCGCGCTGTACATATCCCGCGGCCCGTTTTCCGCCTCACAGCGTTCCACTTCCTTCAGGATGCCCTCAAAGCCCAGCTTCAGCACCTTTTCATAGCCGATCACGGAGTGGTTTTCCGCAATGCAGCGGCCGATGGCCGCCCACTCGCGCTCCATCTGCGCGTCCTTCTCCGGCATTTCGCCCTCCGGCTCCACGTTGCGGAACCTTGCGGCGCCCGCGTCCCTGTTGTCCAGATACCAGTCGATCTGCTCCTCGCTGAACATGCCGGCGCGCAGGATCTCCCGGTCGCGCGCAGCGTCGCCGCTGAGGAACTCATAGCCGCCGTCGCCAAAATTGTAGCCGACAATCAGCTCGCCCTCCTGGATAATCGCAGGCGCGCCTTTTACCGTGCTCGCAATCCCGCTTGCGACGAGCATCTGGTTGCTGCACTGGTCCTCCGGCAGCTCCAGCATGCCCTTGAGCGTATAGTACTGCCACTGGCCGCAGATCATGCGGCTGATGGGCTTATCGTCCACCGCGTGGTTTTTGAGAATTTCACATCTGTCTGACAACTGATACATCTTCGCCCTTCTCTCCTCATATCGTTTTCGGTACACCGCCGCGTTTTTCTTGAATTCCAGCGGCAGGCAGCCGTACTGTGTCAAAAACGCCTTGTTGAACCCGCTCTGGGTCTCGTACCCGTATTCCATGGCGACCTGCGTCGCCTTTTTGCCGCGCAGCAGCTCAAGCGAGGCGCGCTGCATGCGCCGGTCGCGGACATATTCGCCGAATGTGACGCCGGCATACTGCTTGAAACATTCGCAGAAATACCACTTTGAATACCCGGAACGCTTCGCCACCTCTTCCAGCGTCAGCTTCTCCCGGATATGCTCATTGATATATTTCAACACCTCATGCATGGCATCACCCATCTTGCGCCGATTCCCGCTTACAAATACATATTCAGTATACTGGAAAGGCGCGGATATTTCTACTCCAATCTTGCGAATTTTCTCTGTTTCCGGAAATTTACAACTAAAATTCCGCCTGCCGGTTTCCCGGCAGGCGGATACGGTAAAAGCGCAGTCTAGTCCTCTCTCTCCGCATCAAACTCCATGACGGCGCCGGTTGCGGCATTGATCGTGTAGTCATATTCCACATCGCCCTGATAGAACTCGATTTCATAGACGGTATGCCCGTCGTCATTCTCAAGCTTTGCCTTGGAGAACTGCACGTCGGAGAGGGAAAACCCCGCATGGCCGACGGCGATGGATTTCGCCTTGTCCACGCCGATATAGGTGCTCCCATTGCCGCTGTTTCCCGAGCCGGCAGCGCCCTGGAAAGCCTCCGAGCTCCGTTCGCGTACCGCGCCGGTTGCGGCGTCGATTTCATACTCATATTCGCGCGCAGAGGTGTAGAACTCAATGTCGTATACCGCGTCGCCGTCGTCATAGTCCAGCTTTGCCTTCGTATATGTGACGGCGGAGGCGTCTACCCCGGCGTCGGCAAGCGCTTTGCCCTTCGCCTCGTCAAGCGTGATTCTGCCCGCGGCCGGCTGGCTCTGGCCGGACTGGGAGGCGGCGGGCCGGGACGAAGACGATTGCGATTCCGGCGCAGGCGCCGGGTCGGACTCGGCAAGAACCGCCTCTTTACTCCTGCTGTACACCGACGCGTCTGCCGCGTTGATCTCATATTCATACTGGAAATCGTCGGTATGAAATTCAATGTCATAGACGGACAGGCCGTCGTCCAGGTCCAGCTTCGCCTTGGTGAATACGGCGTCCTCCGCCGTCAGTCCCGCATCGGCCAGCGCCGCGTTCTTTGCCTCGTCGAGTGTGATCTCAGCAACGGCAGTTGCGGTAGAGCCGTCGTGGAACACGATCTCCTGCTCTTTTTTGACGACGGCGCCGTCCGTCGACCGAATCCAGTACTCATACTCCGTACCGTCGGCGACAAATTCTACCTCATAGACAAACTGTCCCTGCTCATAGTCGAACTCCGTGCGCACCGCCTGTGCGGCGGCAGGATCCACGCCGGCGTCGGCAAAGGCGAATCTCTTCGCGTTTTCCGCGCCGATCGCCGCGCCCTCCGCAATCGCGCACGCCGCAAAGGCGGTGCCTGTGCCGATGAGGGCCAAAACGGCGAGAATACAAACTGAACTCAGAATCGCTTTGCGCGGCGTTTCAAAAAAACGTTTGATTTTTGTCATTCCAAACTCTCCTTTCGGTTTTTACGAGTTTAGTGTACAGCAGAAATATTAAAAGACGATTAGCGGTATCATTCTTTTTCAGCGCAGGCCGCGGCGTCCGGCAGCACCAGCGTAAAAACGCTGCCCTTTCCCTGTTCGCTCTCCACCTCAATGACTCCGCCGTGCCATTTTGCGATCTCGCTCGCCATGGCAAGGCCCAGTCCCGTGCCCCCGCCGGCGCGCGCGGTGTCGGCCCGGTAAAAACGGCGGAAAATCTTTTCCCGCTCCGCCGGCGCTATGCCGATTCCATCGTCGGCCACGGACAGGCGCACGGCGCCGTCCGCCCGCGCCAGCTTTACCAGGATATGCCCGTGATCCCGGCCGTACCGGTAGGCGTTGGACACAAGGTTCGTAAGCAGACGGGTCAGAAGCTCGCGGTTCCCCCGGCACATGAGCGCTCCCTCCGCCTCACAGCAGAGCGTTATGCCGCGCTCCCGTACCAGCGACAGGTCCGCGCAGACGGAACGCACAAGCGCGGAGAGGTCAACCGACTCGCGCGGGTACTGGTCGGCCCGCTGTTCCAGGCGGGTAAAGTCCAGCATGTCGTTAATCAGCCGGGTCATCTTTTTCCCCTGCCGCTGAATTACCTGCAGCGCCTTTACATAGTCCGCCTCGTCCCCGCGCCCCTCCAGGGCCAGCTCGCACTGCGCCATGATGACGGACATGGGAGTGCGCATTTCATGGGAGGCGTCCGCCGTAAACTGGCGCTCCTTTTCAAACGCCTCGTCCAGCCTCGCAAACATCTCGTTGAACCGGTCGGCGAGCTGGTGCAGCTCATCGCCGCCTTCGCCGAGCTCAATGCGCTTTTTGAGGTCGCCGCGCTCTCCGATCTGGGCCGCAGCGTCAGAAATCTGCTGGACCGGACGGAGCATCCGCTTCGCGAGCAGATACCCGCCAACGGCCGCAATCAGCACAAGCGTCGGCAGCAGAATCAGCGACAGCCGCGAAATGGCCGACATCTCCGCTTTGCCCTGCGCCTCCGAAACAACCCCGCGCAGCCAAAGCCCCTCCAGGCCCGCCCTGTCCAGCGCCCTGTCAAATATATAGTACCCCGTGCCTCCGACGGTTATTTTCTGGATTCTGGAATCGGCCAGCCCGCGGGCAAAGCTCTCCCCCGCAATGGGATTTTCGCCGTACAGCAGCGTCTGGTCGCTGCTGTAAAGAGCCGTGTAAACCTGGTTGACCGCGTCCAGAAAATCGTCGTCTACTTCCAGATAGCCGCCTGCGTACGCGATGAAATGGTCCACGTCGTTTGCCAGATCCACGTCGTCTATGCTCCGGTAATATTCGATTTCGTCCACATTGTGCTCCACTGTTTCAATCAGGCTGTCGCGGATGGTCTTCTGGATGACCTGGTTGCTCACGGACAGGATGCCCGCATAGGTGAGCGCTACGACAAACACCAGAAAAGCAGTGAACCACAGGGTGATTTTCAGTCGAATCGAAAGGTGTTTCATGCGTTGTTCCCCTCCCGCAGCACATATCCGCTGCCGCGGACCGTGTGGATGAGCTTCTCGCCGTGCCCGTCGTCTATCTTTTTGCGGAGGTAGCGGATGTATACGTCCACTACGTTTGTGCCGCCCTCATAATCGAAATTCCAGATGTGGTCCTCTATTTTTTCCCGGGACAAAACGACGCCCTTGTTGTACATCATATATTCCAGCAGCGCGTATTCCTTCGCCGACAGGGCGATCTCCTCGCCCCCTCTTGTCACCTGGTGCGAAGCGCAGTCCAGCGTCAGGTCGCCTGCGCGCAGAACGTTGCTCACCCTGCCGTAGGAGGCGCGCGTCATGGCCCGGACCCTCGCGCAGAGCTCATCGAGCGAAAAGGGTTTTACAAGATAGTCGTTCGCGCCGCTGTCCAGGCCCTTGACCCGGTCGGCGACAGCGTCCCGCGCCGTGAGAAACAGAACCGGCGTCGTCTTCCCCGCGTCCCGCAGGCGGCGCAGCACGGAAAACCCATCCGCCCCGGGCATCATAATATCCAGTATGACGGCGTCGTAATCCGTATAGGACAATATGCCGGCGGCCTCCTCCCCATCGAAGCAGGCGTCCACACTGTATCCCTCGGCCGTCAGTTTCCGTACGATAATTTCATTTAAATCCCGTTCGTCTTCCGCTAGCAATATGCGCATATGCGTCACCTCTTTTTTATTATAACACAGTTTCATTAAAATTGGATGAAAAGGCGCGCAGGCCGCAGAAAAACGGAACGCGCGGACGGCCGGCGCAGCGCTGTAAAAGAGGCCCGCGCGCTCTCGCGCGCGGGCCGCCCTTCATATTCGGCCGCTTCTGAACCGTAAACAGCGGTTTATCGCATGCAGGCGGTTACATATGCAAGCGGCACGTCCATCCTCCCGGCGACCTGTTCCGGCGTCATTCCGCTGTGCAGGAAGCGGCCGCACACCGCCTCCATATTTTCACCAACTTCTATGATGTGTCTGTCCGGGTCATAAAAACGCACAACCCGCTGCCCCCAACTATGCTCTTTGACCGGATGGACATATGAAACGGCACAGGCGTCCAGCTTTATTGCAAATGCGTCAAAGTTATCCTCTTCAAAATAGATCTCACAGCCGTTGCCGCCAAAGGCAATGTCCGCGCCAATAAATTCTTTATAGGACTCTAAAGACTGCAAAGCCAGTCCGCCGGTCAACGTTTTGTTGGCGCCGAAATCCAGGATTACCTCCAGCCCAAGAACCTCTTTATAAAACGCAACGGATCTGTCCATGTCGGTCACGACCAGCACAGCGCTCTTGTATTGCATCTCATTTTTCTCCCAAATTCAGATTATTGCGGGCGTCGGGATTATGCGCAAGCACCGCCGCGGCCGTTTCACAGCGGCTGACATCAGGGCAGTCGCCGCAGGTGGTTACGCCCTCTTTCAGCGCGCATCTGCGAATAGCGCAGATACTGTCGCAGAATACGGTTTTCCTCCCGTCAGCGCGGCAGCCGTCGCAGTTGATATGTTCGGGCAGAATGGGTGCGTTATTCAACTGCGCCCAGAGCTTTGCGGTCTTCTCGCGCAGGGCCTGGTCATTGTTTATCGTTGCAATGTAGGCGTCACACTTTTCACAGTCCAGTCCGCAGTACCCAATCATGTCTTTCATGCACTTCGTCCCCCTTTTTATGATATTATAGCACATGCCTCCGCGTCTTTCAATTGCGCGCAGCGCCCGTAAACGGCCGGGGGCCGGCGCGGCAGCCGGCGCTTGATAGAACAATGCCGCCGCAGGCGCAATACAGCCTGCGGCGACGCATGCGCGTCTCAGTAAATACACATGAAACGCTCATTCACTTTTTCGGTACACACAAATTCCGTCCTTAACGGCAGCCAAAACCTCCAGTTCCCTTACTTCGTCCATGGGGACCTCCAGCGGGTTTTTATCTAAAACAATAAAATCCGCGCGCATGCCGTC
>CAJLRT010000048.1 GCA_905209135.1 uncultured Eubacteriales bacterium | reverse complement strand
TCTGCACCAGCGGCGGCAGCGGCCTTTCCGGTACGGATGAGGCCATCCGCGCCCAGGCGGCGGATGCGGAGGTGACGGCCGGCCTGCACGTTCCCGGCGCGGATGCGGCTGGAGCCGAGGCCGCGGTCGCGGAGTGGCTGGCAGGGATAGGGGCCGAATCCCCCGCGGCATGAGCCGGCGGCGCATCAGGCCGCAAAAGCTGCGGCCCTGCGCCTTTTTTACAGAGTTACAGCGCCCCGGGCCGGGGCGCAGGCAGGAGGGAAACTATATGGCAACGGAAAAGGTAACGGCGGGCAGGGACGCGCTTGGCGCGTTCGCCCCCAAATTTGCAGAGCTGAACGACGACGTGCTGTTCGGGCAGGTCTGGTCGCGGGAGGAGCTGCTTTCGCCCCGCGACCGGAGCCTGATTACCGTGACTGCCCTGGTAGCGGGCGGCGTTACGGACACTTCGCTCGCCTTTCATATGCAGAAGGCGAAGGAGAACGGGCTGACGCGGACGGAAATGGCGGAGGCGCTCACACAGCTTGCCTTTTACAGCGGCTGGCCCCGGGCGTGGGCGGCCTTCCGCATGGCGCTGGAGGTCTGGAACGGCGGGGAGGACGCGGACCGCGCGTACCGGCCCCTGTTCCCCATGGGCGCGCCCAACAACGCTTACGCGGCCTGGTTCACCGGCCAAAGCTACCTGCAGACGCTCGCCCAAAGCCCGCTCATCTGCAACGTCACGTTTGAGCCCGGCTGCCGCAACAACTGGCACACGCACACGTCGGACGGCGGCGGCGGGCAGGTCCTGCTCTGCACCGACGGCCGGGGCTGGTACCAGGCGTGGGGCGAACCGGCGCGCAGGCTCCGGCCGGGCGACACGGTCGTCATCCCCGCCGGGGTAAAGCACTGGCACGGCGCGGCAAAGGACGGCTGGTTTTCCCACCTGTCCGTTGAAGTTCCCGGCGAGAACACCGCGACGCAGTGGCTGGAACCGGTGGACGCCGCGCAGTACGGCGCGCTCGAATAGAGGCGCGGCACGGACGCGCGCACAGGGAATGGGGTGAAACCATGGCGGAGGCAAACGACGCATACGGCCGCCTGCATCAGAATCTGACGGACGCCGGCTGCGGCGCGCAGGCCATAGCGCGGTGCATGGAGCTGGCCCGGCAGGGGGATACGCGCGCCCTGCTCGCCGCGCTCACCCGGCACAGGTCCGGGCTGCTGGAGAACGTCCGCACGGGCCAGCGGCAGATCGACTGCCTGGATTATCTGATCTATCAAATACAAAACGGCAAAACAGGAGGTATATTCCATGAACATGCGCTTTGAATTCGACAACCCTGCAAAAATCCTGTTCGGCAGCGGCGCGCTCAACCTGCTCGGCGACCAGGCGATGCCCGGCAAAAAGGCGATGGTGCTGATCTCCAACGGGAAATCCACCCGCGCGGGCGGCTACCTGGACAGGACGGTCGCGCAGCTTGCGCGGGCCGGCGTGCAGACCGCCGTCTGGGACGGGATCATGGAGAACCCGGTCCGGGAGGCGATTATGGCGGGCGCGGCGTTCGCCCGGGAAAACGGCTGCGACTTTATCGCGGCGCTGGGCGGCGGCGCAGTGCTCGACTCCGCCGTGGCGATTGCGGCCATGGCGACGAACGACGGCGACCTGTGGGACTATATTGCCGGCGGCACCGGCGGGGGCAAGCCCTTCGCCCATAAGGGCCTGCCCATCGTGACCATTGCCACCACGGCCGGCACGGGCTCGGAGATCAACTGCTGGGGCGTGATCTCCAACCTGGAAACCAGGGAAAAAATCGGCTTCGGCGACCCGTCGCTCACCCCGGTCCTCGCCGTGGTCGACCCCGAGCTGATGCGGACCGTGCCGCCCAGGTACACGGCCTATCAGGGCTTTGACGCGCTGTTTCACAACACGGAGGTCATGATGTCGCGGGCCGGCAATATCCTGAGCGAAACGCTGGCTCTGTCCGCGATTGAGCATATCGCGAAATACCTGCCCCGCGCCGTGCGCGACGGAAACGACCTGGAAGCGCGCGAGCACGTCGCGTACGGCAGCACGCTTGCGGGCATGACCATGCAGCTCGCCTCGACGACGGCGCAGCACTCCATGGAGCACGCCATGAGCGCCTATCACCACGACCTGCCCCACGGCGCGGGCCTGATTATGGTTTCCAGGGCGTTCGCCGAATACTTTATCGAGCGGCACGCCTGCGACGGGCAGTTTGTCAAGATGGCGCGCGCCATGGGCATGGAAAACGCGCAGCGGCCGGAGGACTTTGTCACCGCGCTTGTAAAACTGCAGGAGGACTGCGGCGTGGCCGGGCTGAAAATGAGCGATTACGGGATTGTGCCGGAGGAGCTGGAAACGCTGGCGAAAGGCGCGCGCGCCATGCAGGGCGGGCTGTACGCAGGCAACCCCTGCGAGCTGTCCGACGCGGACTGCGCCGGAATCTTCGCAAAGGCGTACCGGTAAGGGCCGCGTCCGGACAATACCGGCCGCGGTCTGCACGCCCGTGCGCGCACGGAATACGGGCGCATGTACCCATAAAGCAGGGAGGCGCAAGCGTAACGCTTGCGCCTCCCTTTTCCCGTATGCGCGAAGCTCAGCCGACGAGCCTGCGCTGCTTTTTATAGTATGCCGACGCGATCAGCGCATACGCCCAGCTTCCCAGCATCAGCGCCGTCATGGCGACTTTTCTGCCTCTGCCGGTAAAGGGGTTGCGCAGAATCCCGAAATAGTTTCTGCGCAGGGTGCGCACGACCTGCCTGAAGTTTTCGTCCTTGACATAGCCCTCCGTATTCAGCATCTTGTCCAGCACATAGAAATGCGCCCAGAAATAGCGGAAGTCCGCCTGCTTTTTCAACTGCGGATAGTGCTGCATGACAAACCTGCGGTTCTCGGTATACGCCTCGATTACGTTCATGTCCCGCGGCTTGTAGCGCGATGTGGTAATGCTGTCCTCCCGGTGGACGTAATAGTACTCCGGCTTTGTATGCAGCACGGCCCGGTCCACGCCGCAGAGCAGCTTTACCATGATGAACGCGTCCTCCGAAAGCTTTCCCTTCGGGAATCTGAGATTGTCGAATACGCTTTTTCTGTACAGCTTGTTTACGGCGTTTACCGACACTTTGATTCCCTCCAGAACCATGCCCGCCGCCTCTGCCCCGGTCATCACGCAGTACTCGTCCGCAGGGTAAACCCGCTGTATCCTGTCGGCGTATACGCTGTACATCCCGCAGATGGAAACGTCCGCGTCCTCCCGCCGCATATCCGTGTACAGCAGCTCCATCATATCCGGGTCCACATAGTCGTCGCTGTCGATAAAGGCAACAAGGTCCGCCGCCGCCTCGTCAATCCCCCGGTTCCGGGCGTCGGACAGGCCGCCGTTTTCCTTGTGGACCACCCGAATCCGGGCGTCCTGCGCCGCGTAGCCGTCGCACATGCGGCCCGAGCTGTCCGTGGAACCGTCGTCCACCAGCAGAATTTCAATGTCGCGCAGGCTCTGCGCCGTCAGCGACCGGACGCACTTGTCCAGGTATTTTTCCACATTGTACACAGGCACAATCACGCTGATTGCGGGCTTGTCCGTCTGTCCCATCACTTTTCCTCCGTCTGGACGCAGTAGTATTTGCCTTTGTATTTTTTATAGCTGTTTTCCAGGTCGTAAAAAACAAGGTCGTGGCCCGTGGCCCGCTTGTGTTCGGGCGGCGGCGTCATGTAGTCGCCGAAGGCGATTTTCAGGTAATCGTCATAGCCCGCCGGCAGGGGGAGCATGTGCCCCTCAAACGGCTTGTACACGGCGCTGCGGAACGCTTCCGCCGGGTATTCGTTGCGCATGTACCCGTACCAGGCGCAAAGCTCCGTCACCTTGTCGCACTTCTCAATATCGAACCGGCTCATCCGCCGTTCGGCAAGCTTCCACACCCTGTATTTCAGCCCGTCGGTAAAGGCCAGCCTGAGCATCAGCCAGCTCACAAGCCAGGCCGCCCGGCCCTTGCTGGTGACGGGCTCTTTCGTGTTGAACATCGAATAGATCAGGGCCCACATGATTTGTGTCTTCCGCTTCCAGCCCGAGGGGCAGCCGTCGATGGGCAGGATGTCCAGCCGGATTCCGTGCGCGGTGTCCACATCGTACTGCCGGCGCTTGATAAAGGTTGTGTTTTCATCGCTTATGGTGGAGAACAGCAGCCGCGTGTAGTGGTCGCGGGTTGTCCGGGAATAGCGGTAACGTTCGTTGTCCGCCTGCTCCGCCCATATCTGCGGCAGCCGCTCGTAGTCTTTGCGCGGCATGAAAACGTCTATGTCGTCGTCCCACGGGATAAAGCCCTGGTTGCGCAGCGCGCCGATGCAGCAGCCCCCGCAGAAATAGAACAAAAGCCCGTTTTTGTCGCATATCTGCTTGAAATACAGCAGAAGCTCGAGCGATTTAAGCTGTATTTTTCTCAGATCCTCCGGTTCGATTTCCGTCTGCGGAATCTCATGTTTCATGCTTGTCCCTCTCCCGTTTTTCGCGCCCGCCGGGCAGCCGTCGCCGCCCGCGCGTCTGCGCCGTGATTCGCATGTATTATACCACGCCTTACGCGCTTTGCCAATAAGGCGGGCCGTTTTTGCAGGCCTTGCCCGCGCCCACGGTCAGGGTTTCGTCCTGTACGCGTCTTTCCATTTGAGTCTGCCGCCGTAGTGGAGCACCGATGCGGAATAGATCCGGACCGAGAGGTACAGGACGACGGCGATCATCGCGACAAGCAGGGCGATCGAGCCGGCAACCGCGCCGGCCGGCACTTCGCTGTTCAACAGCAGGAAGGGCATGAGGAAGGGCGAGGAGAAGGGCAGATACATCGCGACGGTTTCCAGCGCGCCGCCGCCGGCGATGGCGGAGAAGTACGCGAGGTAAAAGGAGATTAGCGCGACGAACATGACCGGCATCATGGCCGTGTTCAGGTCCTCAATCTTGCTCACAGTCGCGCCGCAGACGGAGTTGAGCACGGCGTACAGGATATAGCCCAGAATAAAGTACACCACGACAAGCGCCGCAACGCCCGGCGTAAAGGCCGCAAAGGAAAGCGGCGCGCCGAACAGCACGGCCCCCTCGGGCAGGATAAACGTGTAGCACAGCGCCGCGGTCGCAAGAATGCCCAGGAACTGGAGCAGTCCGACCGCGCCCATGGCCAGCACCTTGCCGATCAGGATACGGGAGGGCTTTGCCGATACGACGAGCGTTTCCATAACGCGCGAGGTCTTTTCATTGGCGACCGACATGGCCACGCCGTAGCCGTAGAAATAGACGCAGAAGAACAGCAGCATGACGAGTATCAGCCCGACGACGTACCCGGTCAGGTCCATCTGCCCGGCGATCTCGGTAACGGAGAGCAGCGGTACGCCGGACATGGCGATGATCTGTTCGTCCACGCCCGCTTCGCGCATCAGGTTGGCGGCGTACTGGCGGCTGAGCGTGTCGGAGATGGCGTCCGCCGGCACGCCGGACATCACGTCCTTTGTGAGGATGCGCAGCATGGGCATGCCCTGCCGCAGTGTCCACGAGGTCGAGCCGTCGTCCGGCGTGACCTGGACAAGGGCGAGATCCCCGTCCTCGCTGATCCGGCGCTTTAAGTCCTCATACTGCGCGGCGTCCGCCTGCGTGACCTCGGCGCCCAGCGCTTCGGAAAGCGCGTCCGCCCCGCCGGGGATGAGGGACTGTTCGTCGATGTAGTAGAGCCGGTACCCGGCCGCGTCGGGCGCGGCGTCCGCCTCCGTGTCCGCGCCCGTGCCGGAAAACGCGGCGATGAGCACGAAAATGAGCACAATGGCCGCGAGCAGCACAATGCTGGACACTTTAAAGGATTTCTTGCGCACCGCTTCCTGGAACGTATAGCGGAATACGGTCATCACCTGTTTCACGCGTCCTCACCCACCTTTTCAATAAAGATTTCATGCAGCGACGGTTCCATGACCTCGTACTTCGTCGGGTACCAGCCGCGTTCCAGCATGCGCGCGAGCAGCGCGCCGGCCATGCTGTCGCCCGCAATGCGGTACTGCAGGCCGTCGGCCCGCTCCTCCAGCAGGACCAGGCCCAGCTCCTCCGCCAGCGGCCGCACGTCCTGGCCGCAGGCGATCACCAGGCGGGTGTGGCCGTAGCCGGCCTTGATCTCGCGCAGGTTGCCCCTGAGCTTCGTCCTGCCGCGGTGCAGGATGACGATGTCCTCGCAGTACTCCTCAACCGTGGACATCTGGTGGCTGCTCATGACGATGTACCGTCCCTCCGCCACAAGCTCGTTGATGAGCTGGCGCAGCGTTTCGGCGTTGATGGGGTCAAGCCCGCTGAAGGGCTCGTCGAGAAAAATCAGCTCCGGGTTGTGGATGAGCGTGGCGATGAGCTGTATTTTCTGCTGGTTGCCCTTGGACAGCTTTTCGGCAATCTCGTTCTGGTATTCAAGCACTTTCAGCCGCTTCATGTATGCGAGCGCGGAATCCCGCGCCTGCTGCTTTGTCATGCCGCGCAGCATGCCGAAATACACAAGCTGTTCGAGCACCCGGCTTTTCATATAGATGCCGCGCTCCTCGGGCATGTAGCCGAAGCGCAGCGTTTCGCGGCTGATGGGCGCGCCGTTCCAGGCGGCGCTGCCGCCGTCCGGGGTCATAATGCCCAGAATGCAGCGTATGGTCGTCGTTTTCCCCGCGCCGTTGGTGCCGATCAGGCCGAACACGCCGGGCCGGGTCATTTCAAAGCTCAAGTCGTCGACCGCTGTTTTGCCGCCGAACGATTTGCGCAGGTTCTTTACAATCAGGCTCATGTTTATCTCCTCCTCCAACGTTCCCTCGCGGAGCGCAGGGTCCGGGCGCCTGTGCGCGCCGTGCCCGGCACATGCATATTTTACCACGCGCGAGCGCGCCTGTAAACAGCTGCGCCCTGCGCCGCCGCGGGGTTTATTTTGGGCCGCAAAAGAGCGCCGGTACACGGCGCTCTTTTGCTTTGCATGCATATTATTCGTAGCGCAGCGCTTCAATGGGGTTGAGCCGCGCCGCCTTGACGGCCGGGAACGCGCCGAAGAACAGCCCGATCACAAACGAGAACAGCACCGCCGCGAGCACGACCGGGACGCTGATGGCGATGGGGACCATGGACACGCTCGAGACGATAAACGCCAGCGCAA
>CAJLRT010000047.1 GCA_905209135.1 uncultured Eubacteriales bacterium | reverse complement strand
CTGGCGCGGGCGCGGGCGCAGGCACGGGCACAGGCGCAGGCGCGGGCACAGGCGCGAGGCACGGGTGCAGGCACGGGCACTGGCGCAGGGCACGGGTGCAGGCACGGGCACTGGCGCAGGGGCACGGGCGCGGGCACAGGCACAGGCACAGGCGCAGGGCGCGGGCGCGGGCGCAGGCGCAGGCGCGGGCGCAGGCGCAGGCGCGGGCGCGGGGCGCGGAGGTGAAAGAGGCGGTGCGTATCCCCGTTCAGAGGCTGCGGTTTTTTTCGCTGTATTCTATTCGCCGCTCCAAATCGGCCAGCTTCTGCGGATAGACATAAGCGTAGTCCAGCACCATCCGGTAAATATCGTCCAGAAGCCGCGTGTCCCACATATCCAGCCGCACGCCCGAGGCATGGGAGCCGAGGTTGCCGACTTTGCGGATGATGTCCGCCATTTTGGGCAGAAGCCCGCCGGGAAACACGCCTTTGTTAGACAGGTCCTCCAGTTTGCCGTACAAACTGCCGCCGGCGGCGCCCTTGTCCCGGCACAGCAGTTCCAGCGACAGCCGGATCTGGTTTGCAAAGGCGTTCGGCGCACGGTCCCGGATCGGGCTTATTTCCCTGTACAGCGCGCGGATGCTCTGCGGCACCGCCTCGTCCAGCTCGCCGAACGACGGATACAGCAGCGGAAGCTCCTCCGTCGGCTTATCGCCCGCCCATATAAAGTCCCCGCAGAGGGAGACGCATTTGCAGGTCGTGCACTGCAGGAGGACGAACTTGTAGGGTTCATAGTATTTCTCCCCGTCCATCTCCTCGAACAGCCGGCGGCCCACCGTCTCGTTCAAAACCTCGTGCACCGTGCTGTTGAAACAATGCCCGCAGGTGAGAACGATTTTGTCCTGGTTGATTTTTTCATGCTCCTTCTGCACAGTACGCTCCAGCTCCTTCCATCTAATACTTACGGCATTTTTCAGCTATAACGCCGCATAAAAAACTTGTAAGACAGCAATAACTACGGTGGATGGAAACAGGTCTATTTTGATTGCCCGCTGTCGGAAATTTATCCATAGTTCTGCAACTTCAAATTTATCGTCTCATGATCGCTGACAAATAATCTCTTAATCTTACAATATCATCTCTATTCAGGGTTATTGTAAGATAATTATCCGTAAGACCTTCATGCCAAAAGAATATATTCCATTCAAGATATATATCTTGAATTTGGTATCCTGACTGAGCAAATTTATATTTGGGATCATCGCTTAAATCTCTCTGTGGGTATAACTTAAAAACAAAATCCGGTTCGATAAAGGCGATCTCTTCTGCTGAGGAAAGTTTATTATCCAATAGTTCGGTAAATGCTTCTGCCAGTTCTTCTACTTCGCAGGACAATAATACCTCATCGTTTTCTTTATGATAATTAAGCCAATCCCCTGATGTAAACAGGAAATCACAGTTGCACCAATTACTGTACCAGTTATCTTCATTTGATGGTTTGTAACCTTTTATCTGCAAATTAACGCGAATGCCATCAGCATCGATTTCAAGCCACATATCGTTATCCCTTTCATTCATTTTCGATTATTACCAAATAACCCGATACTCCGATAACACATCTTTCGAGGAATGTAATTTCAAGGTTATACGGTTCAAATTACCTGTTCTTCCTCTCCAGCATCACGACGCACTCCACATGGGCCGTGCGCGCAAACATGTCCACCGGCTGCACGCCGGCCGGCGTATAGCCGCCCGCGCAGAGCTCCTTGCAGTCGCGCGCCAGGGTGGCCGGGTCGCAGGAAATATACAGAATCTGCGCGGGCGCTGCGCGCAGCAGGGCCGCGCGCAGCGGGCCGTCCAGCCCGGCGCGGGGCGGGTCGACGCAGACAAGGCGGGGACGCACACCCGCGTCCGTCCAGCCGCGCAGGGCGGCGGCCGCGTCCGCGCATTTCCAGGAAACGTTCTCAATATTGTTCAAAGCGGCGTTTACACGCGCGTTTTCTATAGCGTTCGGGTTGATTTCCGCGCCGTACACGCGGCCGCACAGGCGCGCCAGGTACAGCGTGATGGAGCCGATTCCGCAGCACAGATCCACCGCCGTATCCATCTGCGGGCCGGCCGCAGAGCCTGCGCCCGCAGGCGGGCAAAGGCCGGCCAGGGCCGCCGCGGTCTCGTACAGGCGTTCGGCCTGCCGGCGGTTGACCTGGTAGAAAGACAGCGGCGAAATGCGCAGCCGGTTGCCGCACAGGACGTCCTCTATCCCGCGGCGGGGGGTATAAAAGCGCGGCGGGCCGCCCGGTTCGGGCACGGCGCAGATACAGGCGACCGCGGGCGCGGCTGTGCGCAGGGCCGCCGCCAGCCCGGCAAAGGAATCCTGCTCGCCCGGGGCGCAGTACAGAGCGGCGGACACTTCGCCCGTCGTCTCCGCAAGGCGCAGGGACAGCCTGCGTAAAGACCCGCGCTCACCTGCGCGCAGGCCGTGCGCCTGCGCATAGCCGCAGACCGCGTCGGCCAGGGCGCGGAACACGGGCGGGTAGAGGGCGCACCCCGCCGGATGCGGGACGAGCCGGTGGCTGCCGCCCGCGTAAAAACCGGCCTCCACGCGGCCGCCGCGCTCGGCGAGGGGCAGCGTGGCCTTGTTGCGGACCATGCTGTCCGCGCCCAGCACGGGCGGGACTTCCACATGCAGCCCGCCGATGCGCCGAAGCGCGTCCGCAACGCGGGCGCGCTTGACGCGCAGCTCCTCCGCATAGCTCATATGCTGAAACCCGCAGCCGCCGCAGTCGCCGTACACGGGGCAGGCGGGCGCGGTGCGGGCGGGCGAGGGCGCAAGCAGCTCTATGACGCGGGCGACTGCATAGCGCCCGCCTTTCTGCACAAGCTCGGCCCGCACCCGCTCGCCCTCCAGCGCATACGGCACGAAAACGGCAAGGCCGTCCAGCCGGGCCACACCCCTGCCGTCGTGCGCCGTGCCTACGATTTCCAATTCCACAGAATTCTGCTGCGGCATGCGTTTATTCCCCCTTGTATACTGCGCACATGCTAGGCGTGCGCGAGATCCGGAAAACTGAGAATAGTTCTCATATCCTGCTGCAGCGGCTCGCCGCACAGGAAAAAGTATGTGTCCTCGCCCGTGTATTCATATTCAGTAAGCCCTGTCCGGTCCTGCGGCGTAAACGCGAATTCGGCCCGTGTAACCGACGCGCCGAAACAGCGGACGACGCGCTCCATGGACACGGGACGGGGTGAAAACACGTCGTACAGCGTCAGGCAGCCGCCGCTGAGGCGGGCGACCGCGTAGGCGTCCAGCCCGGGCAGATAAAAGACGTTTTCCCGCATGGACTGCGCCAGGTAAAACATGAGCAGGCCGTCGGCCTCCTGCTGGAAAACGCCGGCGCTCCCGCGCCTGTTTTTCTCCCGCAGGAAACGGGCCCGGTCCGCGGGCGTACGCATGGGGACCGGCTCGGCGCAGAACGCGGAGTCCTGACGCACCGGGGCAAAAAACCGGCGCTCCGGCGCGCTCCGAAAGCCGAATTTGGGATAAAAGCCGCGCGCGCCGCCGTTTGCGAAGAGGAAGAAGCCGTCGCACCCGGCGCAGTCGCGCATGGCCGCCTCCATCAGGGCGCGGGCAAGGCCCCGGCCGCGCCAGGCCGGCGCGGTCATCACGGTGCCGAACTGCACGTAGCGCCGCGCATCGCCGCTGAGGCGGCCGCCGATCCGGTTTACGGACACGTTTGCGACGACGGCGCCGTCCTCCACGGCGGAGTAGGGGTTGTAATCATCCCCCCAGTACCCGTTCTGATAAAAGGGCTCGAAGTCAAGGCCGAACGTCTCCCGCGCAAGGGCGTTGAACGAATGCCTAAGCGCGGGGTCGTTCCGGTAGCTGTGCAGAATTTCCACGGGGCTTGATCCTCCTTGTGATTGTTCCGCCGGTCAGCCCGGCGGAACACGGGACCGGCAGGCACAGGCGCAGGCGCGGGGCGCGGGCACAGGCGCGGGCGCGGGCGCAGGCACAGGCACAGGCGCAGGCGCAGGCACAGGCGCAGGCGCAGGCGCGGACGCGGGGCGGCACAGGCGCGGGCGCGTGCGCAGGCACAGGCACAGGCGCAGGCGCAGGCGCGGGCGCAGGCACAGGCGCGGGCGCAGGCACAGGCACAGGCACGGGCGCGGGCACAGGCGCAGGCGCGGGCACGGGGCGCGGTCTGTTTTCAGCAGCGGTGCGGACGGAATGTAAGGCAGAAAAAAAGGGCGCAAGTCAGCTTGCGCCCCGGACCGGTCCACATGTCACTGGTTGTTTTTGACGACCCGGCGCGCCTGCTTGATCAGGGCCAGGTTCTGGTCGTAATGGTCCTCCGCCCGCTTGAGCACCATGTCCGCCAGCTCGACGGCGGAACGGCGCATGCGCGTGGACTCCTCCTCCGCGCTCTTGCGGATTTCGTCGGCGATGCGGCGCGACTCCTTGATGATGTCCTGCTCGTTGAGCATTTTGTTCGACTGCATTTCCGCGTTTTTGATCATGCGCTCCGAATCGGTTCTCGCCTTGAGCAGGATCTTCTCCCGCTCGTCGAGCAGATTTTTGGCGCGGGCGATTTCGGTCGGGTAATGGGTGTGCAGGCCGCCCACAATCCGCGCGAGCTCCTCGCGCTCGATTACGATTTTGCCGTTGCTCAGCGGGAGCCGCCATGCGTCTTCAATCAAATCGTCCAGTTCTTCCAGCAGAGATTCAAATTCGTTCATTGTAACTCCCTCTCTCGTTTATTTTCGTATGTATTTGTTGTGGATGCGTTCTATGAGAACCTCGGGCACGAACTGCGAGATGTCCCCGCCGACGCGCGCGATCTCGCGCACGATGTTCGAGCTCATAAACATATATTCCGAGCGGGAGGACAAAAATACCGTCTCTACGTCCGGATTGATCTTCTGGTTGATTAAGGCCATCTGGAATTCGTATTCAAAATCGCTCATGGCGCGCAGGCCCTTTACGATGACGTTCGCGTTCACGATCCGCGTATAGTCGGCCAGCAGGCCGTCAAACGACGAAGCGGTCACATTCGGCAGGCCGCGGATGCTGTCCTCTATCATTTCAACGCGCTCGGCCACGGAGAATACGCAGTGCTTCGCCGAGTTCTGGAGCACGGCGACGATGACGCGGTCAAACATTCTGGACGCGCGCTTGACAATGTCCAGATGCCCGTAGGTGATGGGGTCGAAACTGCCGGGACATACGGCTATTTTCATAGTTCATTCCTCATTTCGCGTATAGACGTACAGGGAGATTTTTCCGTAGCTGCGAACTTTTGCGGCAAAGGGGCCGAGCTGCGGGGGCAGCGGCGTGCCGCGGGGCGCCTCGCAGACGACGGTACCGCCGGCGCTTATATAGCCGCCGCCGATGAGAAAGTCCAGCGCCTCCAGAAACAGGCCGCCGCCAAAGGGCGGGTCGATATACGCGACGTCAAACACCGGCTTTGGCGCAAGCTGCGCAAGGCGCGCATACGGGGCCTGGTACAGGCGCGCGTCCAGCCCGCCGGGGAGCCTGCCGACGTTCCCGCGCAGAAGGCGGAAAGCCGCGGCGTCCGGCTCGAAAAACCAGGCGCTGGCCGCGCCCCGGGACAGCGCCTCGATCCCCATCTGGCCGCTGCCGGCGAACATGTCCAGAAACCGGCCGCCCGGCACGGAAAACTGGATGATATTGAACGCGGCCTCCTTGACGCGGTCCAGCGTGGGCCGCACCCTGTCGCCGGACGGCGGCGCGAGCCGCAGGCCGCGTAAGCTGCCGGATATAACGCGCAAAGCGCTCGCCCTCCCCGCGCCGCTTTCGCGGCTGGATTTTGATTGTATTTATTATACTCTATTTTTTCCGCACTTTCAATAATTTGGCTTGAAAAATAAATGGGGTTGCTATATAATAATTAAAATATAAAGAAGAGGATGTGGTGAAACAGTGGTCAATGCGAACCATGCCGAGAAGTTTACCAAAGAGGGGCTGACGTTTGACGACGTACTGCTGGTGCCCGCCAAGTCGGACTGCACGCCCAACATGGTGGACACCACGACAAAACTCACGAATAAAATCCGCCTCAACGTGCCGCTCATGACCGCCGCCATGGACACCGTGACCGAGAGCCGTATGGCGATCGCCATCGCCAGGGAGGGCGGGATCGGCGTCATCCACAAAAACATGACGATTGAAGAACAGGCCGACCAGATCGACCGCGTCAAGCGCAGCGAGAACGGCGTGATCTCCAATCCCTTTTTCCTGTCCGAACATCACCACGTCTACGACGCGCTGGAGCTGATGGCCAAGTACAAGATCTCCGGCGTGCCCATCTGCCGCGACGGCAAGCTCGTCGGAATCCTCACCAACCGCGACCTCAAGTTCCTCGACGACGAGGACGAGCTGATCGCCAACGTCATGACAAAGGAGAACCTCGTCACGGCGCCGGTCGGCACCACGGTGCACGACGCCAAGGCCATTCTGGCCAAGCACAAGGTGGAAAAACTGCCCATTGTAGACGAACAGGGCAACCTCAAGGGCCTTATTACCATTAAGGATATTGAAAAAGCGGTCCGCTACCCCAACAGCGCGCGCGACGCGAGCGGACGGCTGCTCTGCGCCGGCGCCATCGGCGTGACGGCCGACGTGCTGGACCGCGCAAAGGCGCTGCTGGACGCGGGCGCGGACGCGCTCGTGCTCGACAGCGCGCACGGGCATTCCGACAACATTATGCGCACCCTGCGCGAAGTGAAAGCGGCATTCCCGGACGCGCAGGTGATTGCGGGCAACATTGCGACGGCGGAGGCCGCGCAGGCGCTGATCGACGCGGGTGCGGACGCGATCAAGGTCGGCATCGGGCCGGGCTCGATCTGCACTACCCGCATCGTTTCCGGCATCGGCGTGCCGCAGATCACCGCCATTTACGACGCGGCGTGCGTCGCCGCCAAAGCCGGCATCCCGGTCATTGCGGACGGCGGGATCAAGTTCTCCGGCGACATTGTCAAGGCCATTGCCGCCGGGGCCGACGTGATTATGATCGGCTCGCTGTTCGCGGGCTGTGAGGAGAGCCCGGGCGAGACGGAGATATACCAGGGCCGCAGCTTCAAGACCTACCGCGGCATGGGTTCTCTGGCCGCTATGGCCAAAGGCTCCAAGGACCGCTATTTCCAGCAGGACAGCAAAAAGCTCGTGCCCGAAGGGGTGGAGGGACGCGTTCCTTACAAGGGGCTGCTGTCCGAATCCGTTTACCAGCTCATCGGCGGGCTGCGCTCCGGCATGGGCTACTGCGGCTGCCGCACGGTGGAAGAGCTGCAGCAGAACGGCAAGTTTATCAAGATCACCGGCGCGGGACTCAAGGAGAGCCATGCGCACGACATCTATATCACGAAAGAGGCGCCCAACTACACGACAAAGCTCTGATTCTTTGCGTCTGAACAGGCGTCCGGCCCGCATATATTTCATGGGAGCCGCCTGCTGCGCGGGGGCGGACCTGCAAGCAAATTGCCGCGCAGAGGACGGAGTTTGGCAATGAAACTTTCCTTTTCTACACTCGGCTGCCCCAACTGGAGCTGGCGCGAAGTTCTCTCCAGCGCCAAGGACATGGGTTTCGACGGCATTGAAATCCGCGGCCTGGGCGACGATCTGTACGCGCCCAATATCCCCGTGTTTTCCCCCTCGGCCTCGAGGGCTCGCTCAAACTCAAGGAGATCAGCTACATCCACTCCGAGG
>CAJLRT010000046.1 GCA_905209135.1 uncultured Eubacteriales bacterium | reverse complement strand
GGTCCGCCAGCTCGCGGGGCGTCGGGCTGCAGCCCTTTTCCTTTTCGTACTGCTGTCCGGCCCTGCGCACGCGCATCGCCTTTTCCTTGATATCCCGCGAAACCTTGACCGGGCCGTTGTCGCGGATGAACCGCTTCATCTCCCCGGCGATGACCGGCACGGCATAGGTGGAAAAGGCGAGCCCGCGCGTCTCGTCAAAATTCATAATCGCCTTGAAAAGCCCCATGCTTCCCGCGCCAACAAGGTCCTCATATTCCGCAAGCCCGCCGTAGGAGAGGCGGGAGGCGAGGGAGTATACGAGCCCGAGGTTGGCCTGGGCGAGCTCGTCCTGCGCCCGCCGGTCTCCGCCCCTGGCCCGCGCAAACAGCTCGCGGCCGGTCCCGTCGGCGCTCATGCCGTTTTTCGGACCTGACCCCGCCTGCCGGACAGCTTGCGCCGTATCACGACGCGCGTGCCCCGGCCCGGCCGGGAATAGACCTTGAGCCGGTCGGAAAAGCTCTCCATAATGGTAAAGCCCATGCCGGCCCGCTCGCCCGTGTTGCAGGTGGTGAACAGGGGTTCGCGCGCCTTTTCCACATCCTCAATGCCGCAGCCCTTGTCGCGTATGGTGATGGCGACCTCGCCCGCATCGTTGAACTTGACGGTTATGTAGATCATGCCGAGCGTGTTCTGATACCCGTGTACAATGCAGTTTGTGACAGCCTCGCTCACAACGGTTTTGATCTCGGCGAGTTCATCCACCGTCGGGTCGAGCTGCGCGAGAAAGCCCGAGACGGCGATGCGCGCGAAGCCCTCGTTGGAAGAGCGGCTGATAAAGCTAATCTGCATCTTGTTTTCTCCAGTCATTGCCTCTGCACCTCTTTTACGATATTGAATACGCCGCCGAGATTGAGCACTTTGCGCACCTGGTTGTTCAGCCCGTGCAGCACCATTTTCCCGCCCCAGGCCTGCACAATTTTGTACCGGCCGATCACGGCTGCAATCCCCGAACTGTCGCAGAAGGGAACGCCCTGCATGTCCAGCAGCAGCATTTTTGGTTTGAGCCGTTTGATGACGGGGTCGGTCTGCAGGCTGATGCCGCGCAGGTTGTGGTGGTCCATCTCGCCCTGGAATACGAGCACGAGCAGATCGCCCTCTTCCCGTGTTTCGACTTTCATTGTTTCACATCCTTTCCCGTTGCGAATGCTGTATGTTATTGCGATTCTGTTTTAAATAGCCGCAGGAGCGCCGGATCCCCCCCGAATCCGGCGCTCCTGTGCGGCGGAAGTAATTTTCCGCGCCGCGTTTCACATGTTGTCGTCGCGCGCAGGGTTGTCCATACGGCGGCTGCGGAAAAGACCCTGCACATAGGATAACTTGAAAAACATGCAAAAAATGTAAAAATTTGTAAGCGAATAAAGAAAAAACGAATTTTGTTGAAGTTGTAAAATATCCCCTTGAAAATAACGGATATATTTGGTAAAATAGGGGAAATTATAGGGGATCTATTGAAACAGGAGGGAGCCGCGCGGCAGTTTGCCGGTTCCGCTCCGGAAAAGAGGGATGATATGCTGGAAAGAATGCGGCAGTACGCCCGCCTGCTCATCCGGGTCGGCGTCAATATTCAGAAAGGGCAGAACCTCGTGCTGCTCTGCCCGGTCGAATGCGCGCAGTTCGGGCGCATGTGCGCGACGGAGGCGTATGCGGCGGGCTGCCGGGAAGTCATCGTGAGCTGGCGCGACGACTATATGACCCGCGAGAAGTACCTCAAGGCGGCGGACGACGTGTTCGACTCCTATCCCGCCTGGCTTGCTGCCTTTTACAACGACAACGCGAGCGAAGGCGCCGCTTTCCTCGCCATTTCCGCTTCCGACCCGGAGAACCTGAAAGGGGTGGACCCCGGCCGTCTCCAGCGGGCGGAAGTCTCCTCCGGCGCCGCCGTGCAGACCTACCGGCGCCTGCAGATGTCGAACGGGTTCCCCTGGTGCATCGCGTCCGTACCGGTGGACTCCTGGGCGCAAAAAGTGTTTCCCGGCGCGGATAAACAGGCCGCGGTGGAGCGGCTGTGGGACGCCATCTGCGCCGCGGTCCGGGTGGACGGCGGCGACCCGGTGAAAAACTGGGAAGAGCACCTTGCCAGCCTCGGCGCGCGCAAGAAGAAGCTGAACGAATACCGCTTCCGCTCCCTGCATTATACAAACTCCCTCGGCACCGACCTGACAATCGAGCTGCCCAAAACCCATTTCTGGCAGGCGGGCGGGGACCGCACCCACGGCGGGCAGGTCTTTATCGCCAACATGCCGACCGAGGAGATCTTCACCGCCCCGAAGCGGGACGGCGTAAACGGCGTGGCCGTCGCGTCCATGCCGCTTGTCAAGGACGGCAATGTCATAGACGGGTTCCGCATGCGCTTTGAAAACGGAAAAATCGTCGAGGTGCAGGCGGAGCAGGGCGAGGATGTGCTGCGCAGCGCCATCGCAGTGGACGAGGGCGCGTCCTATCTCGGCGAAGTCGCGCTCGTGCCCTATGACTCTCCGATCTCAAACGCGGGCGTGCTGTTTTACAACACGCTGTTTGATGAGAATGCCTCCTGCCATCTCGCTTTCGGCGAGGCGTACCCCTGTATCGACGGCGGGATGGAAATGGATAAGCGGGAGCTTGCCGAACACGGGCTAAACGACTCGATCACCCATGTCGATTTCATGATCGGCACGCCCGACCTTTCCATTGTCGGCACTACCTGGGACGGCGAGCAGATCCCGGTGTTCACAAACGGCAACTTCGCGTTTTAAGCGCGAAAAAGGCCGCCTGTACAGGCGGCCTTTTTTTGTTGGGTAAACTCAGTTTTCGCCCACAATCCGGTAATAGACCTTCGCGGTCAGGCTGAACACGACTGCATAGAACAGGGCGAAAATGGCGATGGAGCCCGCCGTGCACGCCGCGAACAGCGGCACGTTTGTCAGATACAGAATGCGCAGCAGCCGCGTGATGACGGGGAATGCGAACGCGATGTGCACGCAGGCGACGAGCAGGGGCAGGAAGAACATGGTCAGAATCTGGGCGCGTATGGTCTTGCGCACCTCCCTGCGGCTGAGCCCGACTTTCTGCATAATGGCAAAACGCGCCTTGTCCTCATAGCCCTCGGAAACCTGCTTGTAATAGATAATCAGCACCGCCGCCATCATAAACGTCAGTCCCAGGAAAATGCCGAGGAAGAACAGCCCGCCGTACATGCCTAAAAACGCGTCTCTGCTGTCGCCCTGCGTATCCAGCCGGCCGCTGAAGCGCTGGCTTGTCACCGTGTCGGAAATCGCCTCAAATACCTCGTTCACCGTCTCGTCCGGCGCGTCCAGGTCGAAAGCGTAATACTTCCGGAGCGGGTAGACGGACGCGCCGCCCTCCCCCGTCTGCCGCCGGAACATGCGCTCCAGCGTGTCTTCGCCGCTGACGACGACGTGCAGGATGTTCTCGTCCGCGTTGATCGCGTAGGAATCGGTCAGGCTGAGGCCGTCGGGCAGCAGCCCGCTTTCACGCACGCGGAATCTCTCGCCCGCAATCGAGATTTCGCCGCCGTCGTATATCCGCTTGCCGGAGAATACGCACGCCTCGTCATCCTCGAGCGTAAGCGCGCCGCCGGTAAGCGCGTTGAAGTCGTCCGCCGGCAGGAGGATGAGATCATATGCCGCGCCGTTGAATTCGCTCGTATAGCCGCGCGGATTGTAGTCGAAGTCGGTGCCGCTGCGCAGCATGGGTACGTCCATATGTGTGTACTTCAGCTCGTTTTCGGGTCGGAGTCCGCGTTCGCTGAGCAGGCGCCCTGCAATATCCGGTATGTTTTGGCTCTCGTCTGCGCCGCCGTCCGGGTCAATCATCAGGTGCTCTTCCGTGACAATGTCGCGCGGGTACATCCTGCGCACCGCATCCTCCATGCCGATATAGAGGGAGACGGTCGTCGAAACCATGACCAGCACCATAGTGGACAGGATGCAGATGTTGGCAAGCCCCACCGCGTTTTGCTTCATGCGGTACATCATGCCCGAAACGTTGATAAAGTGGCTGGTTTTATAGTAGTATCGCCTGTTTTTCCGCAGCGCCTTGAGCACGGCGATGCTGCCGGCGGTAAACAGGCAGTAGGTGCCGACGATGACGAGCACCACCGCGAGGAAAAACAGGGTCAGCGCCTGCAGCGGCTGCGTCGTCGTAATGGAGATATAGTACCCGCCGCCGAGGCACAGCACGCCCAGAACGGCCAGCGCCCACTTTGTTTTCGGCTCCCGCTCGCCGGTCTGCCCGCCCCTGAGCAGCTCGATGGGCTTTGCAAGGTGAATCTGCCGCAGGGAGTTGAGCAGCGTCAGGGCGAATATCGCCGCAAAGAGCGCCGCGGTAGTGAGGAACGCCTGCGTGGAGAACTCGAAGCCGAATTTCAGGTCGAACTGCATGATCTTCATCAGCAGCAGGATTACGAGCTTGTAAAAGGCGAGCCCCAGCCCGATGCCCGGAACGATGCTGATGAGCGCCGTATACAGGGTTTCGTAGGCGATGATGCGGCCTATGTGCTTTTTCTCCATGCCGAGAATGTTGAACAGGCCGAATTCCTTTTTGCGCCGCTTGACGAGAAAGCTGTTGGTGTAGAACAGAAAGATGACGGCGAAAATGCCGACCACGTATATGCCGAAGCCGAGCGTGACCTCCAGAGACTGTCCGCCGCGCATGCTTGCAAGCGCGCTGCTGTCTGCCAGCGTGGCGATGATAAAGAACATGGCGACGGTGAATACCGAGGCGATCAGATAGGGGACGTAGGTCCGCGCGTTCTTGCGCATATTCTGCGCGGCGAGCCTTGCATAGAACATCTTACGCACCGCGGCCACCGCCTGTCGCAATCGTCGTCAGCGTGTCGGAGATTTTCTGGAACATATCCTGTTCCGTCATCCCCGCGCGGTAGAGCTGGTGGAACACCTCGCCGTCCCGCAGAAACAGCACGCGCTTGGCGTGGCTGGCGGCCTTGGTGCTGTGAGTGACCATGACGATGGTCTGCCCCTCGCCGTTGATGTCCTCAAACAGGCGCAGCAGGCTGTTCGTCGCGCGCGAATCGAGCGCGCCCGTCGGCTCGTCTGCAAGCACGAGCTGCGGGTTTGTAATCAGGGCGCGCGCCACGGCGGCGCGCTGCTTTTCGCCGCCGGACACCTCGTAAGGGTACTTGCGCAGTATTTTTTCAATTTCGAGCTTTGCGGCAATCGGCTGAAGCCGCGCGTTCATTTCGGGAAACGTCCTGCCGGCCAGCACCAGCGGCAGAAAAATGTTGTCCTGAATCGAAAAGGTGTCGAGCAGGTTGAAATCCTGGAAAACAAATCCCAGGTTGTCGCGCCGGAAAGCGGAGATTTCGCGTTCCTTGATGGTTACGATGTTCCGCCCGCCGAGCAGGACTTCGCCGCTTGTCGGCTTGTCGAGCGCGGCGAGAATGTTGAGCAGGGTCGTCTTGCCCGAGCCCGACTCGCCCATGACCGCCACATATTCTCCCTGTTCCACGGAAAAGGACACGTTGGAAAGGGCGTGGACATGATTGCCGCCAAACCTTGTGGTATACACTTTTTTCAGGTTTTTCACTTCCAATAACGCCATAGGTATGACCTCCTGTTTTCATCATGTCCAGTATAACAGGCCGGGAAGATGCGCTGCCATAGCTTTGGCTTACATTTCCCCGGCCATTCTTACATTCTGGTAAGGTTGGCGCGCCGCCGCGCCCGGCTGCAGCGCCGCCTCTTCTGCATAAGGCGCCGCCGTTTCGTCCGGCGCGGAAAGCTCCGTCCCGCCCCGCCGTGCGCCGGTCCCGCGCCCCGCGCGTTCGGCGGCTACTCGTCCTGCAGGTCCGCCGTGCCGAGCCCGATGCGCACCGTCGTCCCCGCGCCCGGCGCCGACGTGATTTCGAGCGTGTGCGAAAGCCGCGCCAGAATCCGCCGGCAGAGATACAGCCCAAGCCCCGTGGACTTGCGGTCCGTCCGGCCGTTGTAGCCGGTAAAGCCCTTGTCGAATATGCGCGGCAGATCCTCCGCCGCAATGCCGATTCCGGTGTCGGAGATCACGAGGCAGTCCCCGTCCATGCGGATGGAAATTTCGCCGCCCGGCGTGTATTTGAGCGCGTTGGAAAGTAGCTGTTCGACTGCGAACTGCAGCCATTTTTCATCGGTCAGCGCCGTGTAGCGCAGGCCGTCGTAGGCAAGGGATATCCGGCCGCGGACGAAGAACCCGGCGAATTTCCGCACGGCCCGTTTCACAACCGCGTCCAGGTCGCACCGGCGCAGCACATAGTCCGTGCTGCTGCTCTCGAGCCGGAGATATGTCAGCGCCATGTCGGTATACTGCTCGATCTTGAACAGCTCCGCGTCCAGCGCCGCCCGCGGCCCGTCGTCCAGCTCCTGCAGCAGCAGGTGCATCGCCGCGATGGGCGTCTTTACCTGGTGCAGCCACAGCGTGTAGTAGTCGAGCATTTCGCTCATGCGGCTGTCTGCGGCCGAGGTGACGCGGCTTTTTTCGTCATATACGGCCTCGATCAGGTCCTGGTAGTCCGTCTCCAGAAGGTCTTTCGGCGCCGGCAGCCCGTCGAGGCTGAGGGTAATGCGGCTGTAGAGGTCGCAGAGCAGCCGGTGCCGCCTGTAGAACACCGTAAAATCGGCGCACACGAGCAGCAGCGCGACGAGGACGCACAGTAGCAGCGCGTACAGGACGGCCTCGGCCGGCAGGTCGTACAGGCTGAACACGAGCGCGAAAATGCCGCCGCAGAGGGCGATGAGCAGCAGTGATTTGCGGTGGTAGCGGAGGTATTCGCCAAAGGCGCGCGCAAGTTTTCTCATGCGTCCGCCCTCCCCGGGATGGAGTATCCCACTCCTTTTTTCGTGGCGATAAAGCCGGGCAGGCCCGCGCCCTCCAGCTTGCGGCGCAGCCGGTTGATGTTGACGGTCAGTGTGTTGTCGTCGATATAGCTGTCCGTCTCCCACAGCCTTGTCATAATCGCGTCCCGGCTCACCACCTTGCCGCGCGCTTCCATGAGCGTCTGCAGAATCCGAAACTCGTTTTTGGTCAGGGGAATGCGGTTTCCGTCCGCCTGCAGAACCAGTTCCCCCAGGTCGAGCAGCGCGCCGCCGTGCTCGATCCGTTCGGCCGCGCCTGCAAATTCATACGTGCGGCGCAGCAGCGCCTGCACCTTTGCCGTCAGCACGGACAGGTCGAACGGCTTCGTGATAAAATCGTCCCCGCCCATGTTCATCGCCATGACGATATTCATATTATCCGCAGCGGAGGACAGGAATATGATCGGAACGCGCGAGAGCTTCCGGATTTCGCTGCACCAGTGGTGCCCGTTGAAAAAGGGCAGGTAGATGTCGAGCAGCACAAGCTGCGGCGCGCAGCGCAGGAATTCCGCCGTCACATTCTGAAAATCCTCCGCAATGCAGGCGTTCATCCCCCAGGATTCCAGGTGCTTCTGCACTGCGCGGGCAATGGTGGGGTCGTCCTCCACAATGAATATGGTGTACATATCTTCGCTCCTTTCATGGGCGCGGCGCCGCGCCTGTCCCCAAATGAGAAAGATCCCCCGAAACGGGGGATCTGTTTTTGTGGGCTGCGGCCTACCCGACGCTCTCGTCAGACAGGTTCTGCAGCAGCGCCCGGATGTCGCTTGCCATGTGCAGGCAGCCGCAGATGACGACGAATCCCTTCGGCCCGGCAAGCTCGAGCGCCTTTTTATACGCGTCCAGATAATCGGGAATGTGCTCGGCGGGCTTGCCGGTGCGCCGGCACAGATGGGCGAGGTAGCCGCCGTCCAGCCCGCGCGGGTCGTCCGGCGTCAGGGTGATAAAGCAGTCGGCGCATTTTGCCAGCATCTCCAGCTCGGTTTTGTAGTCTTTGTCCTTGAAGA
>CAJLRT010000045.1 GCA_905209135.1 uncultured Eubacteriales bacterium | reverse complement strand
ACCTTTATCTATGTCACGCACGACCAGACCGAAGCGATGACACTGGGCGACAGAATCGTCGTTATGAGCATGGGCCATGTCCAGCAGATCGGCACGCCGCAGGAAGTGTTTGAGAACCCGAAAAACCTGTTTGTCGCCGGCTTCATAGGCTCGCCGCAAATGAACTTTGTGGATGCGAAGCTGATGAAAGAAAACGGCAAGTATGCAATCAATATCTGCGACAAGACAAAGGTCGTTTTACCGGAGGATAAGCAGGCGATTCTGGCTTCCAAAAACGTGCAGGAGGGCGACGTGACCTTCGGCATCCGGCCGGACCACCTCTCCATCTCCACGCAGCCCCGTGAAAGCGACATCGAAGCGACGATCGATGTCACCGAGCTGATGGGTACGACGGTGCACGTCCATGCAAACGCCTTCGGCGTGGACATGATCATCATCCTGCAGACTGCCGCCATGGATAAGCAGACCCGCGCCATGATAAAGGCCGGCGAAACCGTCCGCCTTGCGGTCAACGAAGATATGGTGTATGCGTTCAGCAAGGAAGACGAGTCCAATCTGTTCTTCGTATAAAAGGGAATTAGAGTAAATGGCGTCCGTGCGTTTTTCACACATCACAAAAAAATACCATCTGCCGGCCAACAAGCGCAAAAAAACGCCCGAAAGGGACGTCTATGCGCTGCGGGATGTTTCCGTCACAATCGAGGACGGGCAGTTCGTCGTGCTGGTAGGCCCCTCCGGGTGCGGGAAATCCACATTTCTCCGCACCCTGGCGGGGCTGGATGAGCAGAGCTCCGGAAAGGTGTATGTCGGCGGGAAAAATGTAGACGAGCTCGCGCCGAACGACCGGGGCGTAGCGCTTGTTTTCCAGGAATACGCCCTGTATCCCCACATGAATGCGTTTGACAACATGGCGCTTCCGCTCAAAAACGCGAAGATGGACAAGGCGGATATAAAGGACTTTGTCTACGGCGTTGCGCGGCGGCTGGATATAGAGTATCTGCTCAACCGCCGCCCAAAGCACATGTCCTGGGGCCAGCGGCAGAGGGTGTCGCTGGGGCGGGCGATTTGCAGGAGACCCGGCGTCATGCTCCTGGACGAACCGCTTTCCGGCGCGGACGAGGAGCTCCGGGTCGAGCTGAGGGATACCATCAAGGCCCTGCACGAAGAGTACGGATTTACCTGCGTTTACGTCACGCACGACATGAAGGACGCCCTTGTCCTTGCGGACAGAATCCTCACGATGAAAAGCGGAAAAATCGTCGAGGACCAGACAAGGGACGAATTCGTGAAAAAGCAGGAGGAAAAGGAAGAAAAACAGAACCTCTATCTTGGCGGAAGCGTCCGGTTCGACGCTTCCGGAAAGATGATCTTTGACGGCGGAGGGGAAGAGGAATGAAACTGTTCTTTCGGAAACTGGACGTGCCGGGCAAGGGAATCCCCCGGAACGCCGCCACCGCCAAAAAAGGCTTCGCAAGGCTTTGGGAGATTTTTACCGTCGAGTACAAATCGCTGTGTATTCTCAGCCTTGTTTTTTCTTTGTTCTGTATCCCGGTGGTAACCATCCCGGCCGCCATGGCGGCCATGGCGCGGATTTCGGTTTACATGGTGGACGACGAGCCCCGCTTCCTCTGGCACGATTTTCTAAAGGCATTTAAGGAAAATTTCTGGAAAGCGACTTTGTTCGGCTGGGGGATGTTTCTGGCCATGGCGATCATGGCCCTGTCCATGATCGTGTACAGAGAGGGCTTTGCGCAGAACATCTATCTCACAATCCCGGCCTGCATCCTGCTCATCGTCGAGATCCTGTTTAACCAGATGCTCTTTTACGCATACCCCATGCTGGTGCGGACCGACCTGAATCTCCGCGCAATCTTCAAAAACTCCTTTCTGCTCCTCTTTTTAAAAGGCAACGGGATCAAAAATTTTGCCATGCTTGTGTTTGAAGCCGCGGTTTTCATCCTGAGCATTTTCTATGCGCCGTTTACCCTGGCCATATTGCCCCTTTACGGCTTTGGCCTGTTGTCTCTCTGCGCGACGTTTATATCCTGGCCCAGCATAAAGCAATATGTCATCAAATAAAATGCCGTCCTTTCACCCAAGGTTTGGGGAACTTATTATTTTGTTAGGAGAATGCATATGAAAAATGCAGTCAGCGACAGAGATATGCAGCTTATCCGCTCCCAGGCAAAGGGTATACACAGCGCGTCCACGCTTCCCATCAGCTTCTGCATCGGGGAGAGGCGCGTTACCGGCCTGCCGGAGGATTTCAACCCGGAGCGCAGGGATGTGCGTATCAGCGAACATGTGGTGGAGCATGTGTACACCGGCGTCCACCAGGACAGCGGCCTTGCCGTCACCGTCTATGTCACGGAGTACGAAGACTATCCCGTATTTGAAATCCGGGCGAGCTTCACCGCGGCGGGCGACCGGAACACCGCGGTCATCCACGATATCCGCAGCTTCGACGGCGCGTTTTACGGCGAAATCCCCGTGCTGTTCTCGAACAGCGGCGACGTCTGCAGCGAGAACGGGTACGCGCGCAAAGAGCAGCTCTACACCCACGAAATTTGGACGGATATCACGCCGCAGTGCGGCCGTCCCTGCGAACAGGCCTTTCCGTATTACAAGGTGCAGTTCAAGGACAGCGGCCTCAACCTCGCCATCGGCTGGCCGGGACAGTGGCTTGCCCATTTCGGCACCCTGACCGACGGCATCCGTTTCTGGGCGGGACAGCAGACCACAAACCTGTATATCAAGCCCGGCGAAACCATCATCGCCCCCAGAATCACCGTTATGGCGTACGACGGGGACTATGACCGCGGCACAAACCTCTGGCGCCGCTGGTACAGGGAGTATATCCTCCCCCGTCCCAACGGCGAGCCGATTCCGCCTCAGCTTTTTGCCTCCTACAACGGCGGCGGCAGAGAATTCCAGGAATCCACCGAGGAAAACCAGCTTGCGTATATCGACAAGTTCGCCGCTTCGGGGCTGCCCTATACGGCATGGTGGATCGACGCGGGCTGGTATTACTGCGATTCGGAAAGCCCTATGGCCACAAACGGCAGGCTCTGGTATGAGACGGGAAGCTGGTACGCCGACCCCGCGCGGTATCCCAACGGCCTGAGGCCCCTGTATGAGAAGCTGAAGGAAAAGGGAATGGACCTTCTGGTGTGGTTTGAGCCTGAGCGTGTCCGTCCGGGCACGGCCCTGCACAGGGAGCATCCCGAGTGGCTGCTGGACTGCGACGAGCTGGACGACGGCAACTGCGGCGTCGCCCGCAACTATATGCTCAACCTGGCCGATCCGGACTGCGTGAAATGGCTGACCGGCCATATGAACAGCCTGATAAAGGAATACGGAATCACTATCTTCCGGCAGGACTTCAACTTCCCGCCCCTGCGCTTCTGGCAGGAAAACGACACGCAGGACAGGCAGGGCAGCACGGAAAACCTGTATATTCAGGGCTACCTCCGTTTCTGGGACGGCATGCTGGAGAGCAACCCCGGCCTTTGGATCGATTCCTGCGCATCCGGCGGACGGCGAAACGATCTGGAGACCATGCGCCGTTCCATCCCCCTCCATCCCACCGACTTCGGCTATGGCTATCCGTTTGTCGGCCAGGCATTTGTCAGAACGCTCGACGAATGGCTGCCGTTCCATAAGATCGCCACAGTGGACTGGAGCAGGGAGGACGACACCTATCCCTCTTTCCGGGAGTACATGACAGGCGGCGCGGTAAGCCGCGAGCCGGATTACTTCACGCTGGCGGCCACGCTGTCGCTGTACCAGAGCCCGGCGGTGTCCGATGAACCCACGGACGAGCAGAAGCTGTTCGGCCGCATTTGGCAGAGAGCTTCCAGAATCCGCGAAAACTGCGACTATTACCCGCTGTCCGAGACGTCCATGAGCGCGGAGAGCTTCTATGTGAACCAGTACTACAGCCCGGAAAGCGGCAAGGGCTACATACAGGCGATCCGCCATACCCAGTGCCCCGTTCCGGTCTGCAAGGCCATGCCCAGGGATATCGAGGCGGACTGCGCCTATACCTTTGAGGACATGTTTACCGGCGAGGTCCGCACCATTCCCGGCGCGACGCTGCTGGAAAACGGCTTTGACATCGCCCTTGAAAAGCGAGGCGCCGCCATATGGTTCTACGAAAAGGCGGGCCGCTGAGTCGGAACTGTCCCGGACCCTCCTCCACAAGTAAAGAATGAACAGAGCGAACTGCACCCCCTGCCGGCGCGAAGCCGGCGAGGAGGGTGCAGTTCCGGGCTTATCCCCGTCCGCCACGGCCCCGCCCGCCGGCAATTCTCCATTTTTCGACTGTACGGTATAAAAATTGTTGCATATTGTCTTTATGTTATATATAATGGGGGTATCATATTGCGCCGCCGCGCCGCGCCGCCCCGGCGTATGCGGCCGGTCGCAGAGCCGGGCAAGGGGAAAAAGCCGGGCGGAGAGGGGAGATTGGTTTGGCTGGACTGCTTGTAGGCACGCTTGCGTTCGCCTGCTTTTTTGTTTACGACCTAAACCAGCTCCATCAGAACCTGCGCTGCCTGCGCTGGCTGTTCGCCGCCGGCTGTACGCTGCTTGCCGGGGCGACCGCATGGCTTTTGTTTTCAGGCCGCGTCCTGTTTTCACCGCCGCCGTTTTGGTCGGCCCTGGCCTGGGCCGTGTGCGCCGTATTTCTGTTTCTGCTTGTCTATACGCTGTTTTTTGCCCTGCCCTTTGGCAAAACCTACATAAAGGGCGATAGCCGCCGCGTATGCGACACGGGCGTATACGCCCTGTGCCGGCATCCGGGGTTTTTGTGGCTTGCAGGCGCATATCTGTTCGCCTTTCTGGCCTGCGGGCGCGCCGGCATGCTGTGCGCCTTTGTCCTGTTTACCATATATAATTTCTGCTATGTCGCCGTACAGGACCGCCGTGTGTTTCCGCGCCTGTTCGACGGCTATCATTTCTACAGGGACACGACGCCGTTTGTCATTCCCAATACGGCGAGCGTCCGCCGCTGCCTGCGCACGCTGCGCGGCGGGGCGGACAGTTCATGCGGAGGAGGGGAGCCGGATTGAATTTTGAAGCGAAGCTGAAAGAACAGCAGTATGACGAGCTGTGGCAGGAATACTGCGGCTTTTTAGAGCTTTCCATACAGGAATATATGGAGATTCAGAACCGGCTGATGCTGGAACAGATGCAGCTCTGGTGCGGAAGCGGGCTCGGTAAGAAACTGCTTGGCGGCCGCATACCCAAAACCGTTTCGGAATTCCGAAGCACCCTGCGCCTGACCGACTATGCGGACTATGCGGACGTTCTGCTCGCAAAGGATGCGGCCGCGCTGCCCGCGGAGCCGATTATATGGATACAGACGACCTGGGAAGGCGGCCGGCACCCCGTGAAACTCGCGCCCTACACGCGCGGCATGCTCGATGTCTGCAAAAACAACCTGATGTCCATCATGATCCTCGCCACGAGTTCCCGCAAGGGCAAATTCAGCGCGCAGGCGCGCGACAGGGCGCTGTTCGGGCTTGCGCCTCTGCCGTATGTGACGGGGCTGTTCCCGCTGCTGATCGACGAGGAGATTGCAATGAAATTCCTGCCCCCGCCGCAGGAGGCGGGTAAAATGTCCTTCAGCGAGCGCAACAGGCGCGGCTTTTCGCTCGGCATGAAGCGCGGGATCGACCTGTTTTTTGGCCTGAGCAGCGTAATCAGCTATATTACAGATAACTTTGCGAGCGTTGTCCGCAAGGGTTCCGCCGTGAAACTGCGCAGCCTGTTCCAGTACTCGCCGCGTATGCTCGTGCGCTACCTCCGCGCGTCCTACCGCAGTAAGCGCGACGGCACGCCCCTGCGGCCGAAGGACCTGTTTTCGCTCAAGGCCTTTGTCTGCGCCGGCACCGATACGCGTTCCTATAAGCAGTCGCTGGCCGACGCGTGGGGCGTGACGCCGATGGAGATTTCGGCGGGCACCGAACCGACCATTATCGGCACGGAGACCTGGAAAAAGGACGGGCAGGTGTTTTTCCCGGACGCCGGCTTTTATGAGTTTATAGAGGAAGAGGACATGAAACGCAACCTCGACGACCCCTCTTTCGTTCCCAAAACCTATCTGATGGACGAACTGCTTGAAGGACACTGCTATGAACTGGTCGTCACCTCGTTCAAGGGCGGCGCGTTCGCCCGTTACCGCGTGGGGGACGTGTACCGCTGTGTGTCGGTCGGTTCCCCGGAGGTGGGGCCGCGCCTGCCCAAGCTCTGCTTTGTGGACCGCGTCCCGAACGTGATCGATATTGCGGGCTTTACGCGCATTACCGAAAACTCCATCGACGAAATCATCGAAATGTCCGGTTTGGGAATCGAGAACTGGACCGCCTGCAAAGAGTATAACGATGCGCGCAGGCCCTATATGCATCTGTATGTGGAGCTGAAAAACGAGGGCGTACAGGCGCAGTCGCTCAGCAGGCAGGTGCTCGTCGAGCACCTGAGCGTCTATTTCTGCTATTTTGACTCGGATTACCATGACCTGAAAAAAATGCTCGGCATTGAACCGCTGGTTGTCACCATCCTGCGCACGGGCAGCTTCGCCGACTTTGAGGACAGGACCGGCAGGCCTATGCGCCGGATCAACCCCTGCCCGCACGACGTGGCGGAACTGCTGCGCCGCCAGCGGGAGGACTATGCCGCGCAGCGGGGCGGGAGGTTCGGGAAATGACGATACCTTACATATACATCCCCATTCTCGCCGTCTGCTGCTATGTGTTTTTACTGTTCGCGTTCCTGGCGGCAAAGAAGAACCGGGTCATACGGACGTTCATGGTCATGCTTGTCGGCTTTATTCTGTGGACCGGCGGCTCCATGCTGATGCGCCTGCAGGTGTTCCCCGGCTACCGGTTCTGGTACGAGGTTTCGCTGCTGAGCATGTTCTCCATTGCGACCATCTTCTACTGCTTTATCCACAGCTTTATAGAAGCAAAGGGCACGTTTCTGCGCAATCTCTGGATCGGCCTTACCGCGCTGATTCTGCTCGGTACGCATTTCGGGCTTTTCCTGGAAGTTCCGCAGCTTGTGCACATGCCGGGCGGGTACGATGCGTTTTTGTATGATATGGACTGGCGGATCTTTATCCCGAGCTTTGTCGTCCTGTGCATTCTCGTATCCATCGGCGTGATGGTGGTCCGTTTCCTGCGCGAAAACCAGGGCGCCGCGCCGTGGATGGTCCCCATCCTCATCGGTATGGGCGTTATGTTTATCGGGAACATCGTGTCCATTCTGCCGGGCAACATTTTTCCATGGGACACCCTGTCCGCCATTATCAACGCGCTGATCACCTTTTACGCGCTGTACCGCAAGCGCCTGTTCAAACTCACGCTGCTCGTGTCCCGCGGAACGGTCATGATCGTGACGGTCGCGTTTTCCGTATTTCTTCTGGCAAATCTCGTCTCGCCCATAGAGGCGCTGATTGACCAGTATTTCCCCTATCTGTCCGCCTACCGCACCGTGGCGGCGGCGCTGCTGTTTCTGGTGATGACGCTCCTGCTCTATCAGGCGCTGCACCGGCTGCTGGACAGTATTTTCATCAAGGACGAACAGATCCAGGCCGCCACGCTCAAGCGCTTCAGCGTTACCGTTTCGCGGAGCCTGGAGCTGCAGAGCATTCTGCACGAGCTCGTTCAGGTCGTGACGGATACGCTGCAGGTAAGCGGGGCGTATGTGTGTATTTACAGCCCCCGGGAGAAACAGTATGTAACCGCGTGCGCCGCAAGTGCGCTGGAGAGCAGGGCCCTGACCCTGTCCAGGGAAAACCCGCTGATCACCTGGCTGCGGCGCAACGACGCCCGCTGTATCCTGCTGAAGGAATTTCAGCGCACCGCGCTTTACACACAGAAACCATACAGCTTGTTGCTGAAGTTTGATTTTTGGGATATGTTGTAAAA
>CAJLRT010000044.1 GCA_905209135.1 uncultured Eubacteriales bacterium | reverse complement strand
GATAAACAGCGTCTCTATGACAGTGATGAAGCGCTCAGTCTTGCGACTCAGACCGCCAAGGCCAAGTTTGACGAGACCGTTGAGGTCCATGTCAAGCTCGGCGTCGACTCCCGTCATGCTGACCAGCAGGTCAGAGGCGCGATCGTCCTGCCGCACGGCACGGGCAAAAATATCCGCGTACTCGTATTCGCCAAGGGCGACAAGGCCGCCGAAGCGGAAGCCGCCGGCGCGGAGTTTGTCGGCGCGGAGGATATGGTCGATAAAATCCGCAACGAAAACTTCTTCGACTATGACGTCGTCGTCGCCACCCCGGATATGATGGGCCTGGTCGGCCGCCTGGGTAAGATCCTCGGCCCCAAGGGCCTCATGCCGAACCCCAAGGCCGGCACCGTCTCCATGAACGTGGGCGACGCTGTCCGCGAGATCAAGGCCGGTAAAATTGAGTACCGTCTCGACAAGACCAATATCATCCACTGCCCGATCGGCAAGGTGTCCTTTGGTCCCGAGAAGCTCGCCGACAACTTCAACGCGCTGCTCGGCGCTATCATCAAGGCCAAGCCCGCGGCTGCCAAGGGTATTTATATCCGTAGCTGCGTCGTCTCCACCACGATGGGCCCCGGCATTAAGATCAACGCCGGCAAGCTGGTTGGCTGAGATTTTTCTTGACAAAACCGGTTTTTACTGGTATACTAGCAAATGTTGAAATTATAGGGTTTCATTCTTAAGACAGCAGGCGCGTAAGCGTAACGGGAAACCGGCCTGCCGAGGAAGGAACGAGAGCGATTCTGTCGTTTACCGCGTCCTTTTCCGGCAGCCCGGAAAAGGACGTTTTTTCGTGTCTGAACGCCGGGAGGTGAAAGAAAAGTGCCAAGCGAAAAAGTATTGGAAGAAAAAAAGCAGATCGTGCAGGAACTGGCCGACAAAATGCAGAACGCCGCATCCGGCGTGTTCGTCGACTATAAGGGGATCACGGTCGCGGAGGATACCAAGCTCCGTACAGACCTGCGCAACGCGGGCGTGGAATACGCCGTTGTGAAAAACACCCTGGCCCGTTTCGCCGTCAACCAGATCGGCTACGAGGGTCTTACCTCCGTCCTGGAGGGGACGACCGCGCTCGCCATTTCCAGCGATCTCGTGGCTCCGGCCAAGATTCTCAGCGAGTTCGCCAAGAAGAACAAGACCTTTAAGATCAAGGCCGGCTTTGTGGAAGGCCGCATCATCGATGAGAACGAAGTCAACAATCTCGCCGAGCTGCCGAGCAAGGAAGTCCTGATCGCAAAAGTCCTGGGCGGCTTCAACGCCCCGATTGCGGGCTTTGCCAACGTCCTCAACGGGACGCTGCGCGGGCTTGTCATTGCGCTCAACGCTATCAAAGAGCAGGCTGAAAAGGCCAGCTAACCAATTTATATTCAACAATATGGAGGAATAAAAAATGTCTGATAAAGTAACAAAGCTGATCGAAGATGTAAAGGCCCTTACCGTTCTTGAGCTTGCTGAGCTCGTCAAGGCCCTCGAAGAGGAATTCGGCGTATCCGCCGCCGCTCCCGTTGCCGTCGCCGCTGCCGGCGCCGCTCCTGCCGCCGCTGCCGAAGCTGAAGAGCAGACCGAGTTCAACGTCATCCTCGCTGGCGCTGGCGAAAAGAAGATCGAAGTCATCAAGGTTGTCAGAGAGATCACCGCTCTCGGCCTGAAAGAAGCCAAAGCCCTTGTCGACGGCGCTCCCAGCCCGGTCAAGGAAGGCGTTTCCAAGGACGAAGCGAACGACATCAAGGCCAAGCTGGAGGCTGCCGGCGCTTCTGTCGAACTGAAGTAAGTATTTTTTACAGAGCATCCCGCCTGAAATGGGCGGGATGTTTTTTTATCCGGCGGCGGACGTTCCGCTCTTTTTTTTCGCGCCCTTGTATTCCGCGGTCCGCGCATTTCCCGCCCTGTCTGCGCCGTGCGGCGGGCGTGCCGTGCGCGGTCGCTCTTTGCGCGCGAGCGCTTATATGGTATCGGCGGTGTGTGGAGAGGGCCGCGCCCGCAATATCACAATTGTGCTCATCTGGCCCCTATATTCCATATCGCGGACTGTAGGGGCCGCCGCCGTTTTCCCGGCTCTTGCGCCTGCGCAGAACGGATGTGCCCGCCCATTATGAAGTTTTTTGGCGCGGAGGCTGTTGCCGGATAAATATTGCTGTAATCCGGCCTTTTTCGGCGCAGAAACGCCTGGAAATTGAAAGGTCAAAAATAGTCAAAAATAATTCACAGTTTTTCCCGTAAAAGGTATTGACAATTCGTGTGAATAGTGGTAAATTATCATTAGCACTCAGGTATGTGGAGTGCTAAAATTATGAACAGGGCGATGGATATGGAGCTTTCAGACCGCAGAATACAAATATTGCGTACGCTGATCGACGCCTATATCGAGAGCAGCGAACCCATCGGCTCAAAGTCCACGGTCTTTGAGAAATTCAATCTCTCCTCGGCAACGCTGCGCAACGAGATGGCGCGGCTGGAGGAGATGGGGCTGCTGTTTCAGCCGCACACCTCTTCGGGCAGGGTGCCGAGCAAGCTGGGCTACCGTTTTTATGTTGCCAACCTGAAAGACTCTTTGAAGCTGGACGCAAAACGGAAAAAGAGCATTGACCAGATGATAGAGATGCTGGCAGCCCGCCCGGACAAGATTTTTTCAAACTCCGCCCAGATTGCGGCGAGCATAACAAACTGCGCCGCGATCTCCATTTACTCCATACCGGGCAGCCGCAAATTCGTCTATTTTGAATGCGCCATGATCAACAGCCGCAGCGTCGCCATTATGGCCGTCATGGGCGCGGACAATATCAAAACCTGCGTCTATTTGACTGACGAGGACATCAACGTCAATGACAGTACGGTGCTCAACAGGATTTTGAACGTGCATCTGACCGGCGTGGAGATCAAGAGCCTGACGGACACGGTATTCGGGGTGATTGAGCAGGAGATCCTGCGTTATGTGCCGTCCATGGCGGGCATCACAAAGGCGCTGCAGTCCATTATAAGCGAGGTCAACGCCTATGAGATCGTCGTCTGCGGCGAGAGCAATCTGCTCCTGTATCCGGAGTTCAGCGATGTGGAAAAGCTCAAGTCTTTCTATTCGCTGGTATCCGACAGGAAAAACCTGGGCCGGATCGCCGACCAGCCGGCAGACGGGGGCATCGGCGTGCATATCGACCCGGAGCTGTTCCCCAGCGCAACCCTGCTGACCGCGTCGATCGGCAACGAGGAGAGCGGCAAGGCCACGCTATCCGTAGTGGGCCCGATGCGTATCAATTATGCAAGGATCATTGCCGATTTCAAATATTTCAGCGAAATCATGTCAAAACTGATTCAGGGAATGACAGAAGATGAAAAGGAGTAAGGACATGGCGAAGGAGAAAAAGGCCAGGGATACAGAGCTCACCAAGGAGGAAATGCTTCCGCTCGACGAGGAGGCGCAGGCCGCGCTTCTGGATGAGAACGAGGCGCTGAAAGCCGAATGCGAAGCGGCGCAGGCCAGGCTTGCGCAGTCCGAAGCACAGGTGCAGGAGGAGAAGGAGCGGTATCTGCGGCTGATGGCGGAATACGACAACTTCAAGCGGCGTACAGTGCGGGAAAAACAGCAGGCGTATACCGACGCCAAGGCCGACGCGCTCGCGGCGCTGCTGCCCATTATTGACAACCTGGAACGCGCCGTACAGAGCGGCGCCGACGGCGACGGCCTGCGCGACGGCGTGCAGATGACGCTGACGCAGGCGGGCGAAGTTCTGAAAAGCTGCGGCTTTGAGGAGATCGAAGCGCTGCACAAGCCCTTTGACCCGCAGTTTCACAACGCGGTGCTGCACGTGGAGGATGAAAGCCTCGGCGAGCAGGAGATCTGCGACGTGCTGCAGAAAGGCTATAAGATAGGCGAAAAAGTGGTCCGGCATTCCATGGTCAAGGTCGCCAACTGATTTGCATACCAGGACCCTTTATCATATATTTGAATTCATAACTGGAGGAATCACTCATGGGAAAAATCATAGGAATTGACTTAGGTACAACAAACTCCTGCGTAGCGGTTATGGAGGCGGGCGAGCCCGTCGTCATCCCCAACGCCGAAGGCGGCCGGACAATTGCGTCCGTCGTTGCCTTCTCCAAGACGGGGGAACGCATGGTGGGCCAGGTGGCAAAGCGCCAGGCGATTACCAACCCCGACCGTACCATCAGCTCCATCAAGCGCGATATGGGCAGCAACCGCAAGGTCGCGATCGACGACAAGCAGTACACGCCCCAGGAGATCTCCGCCATGGTTTTGCAGAAGATCAAGCAGGATGCCGAGAGCTATCTGGGCGAAACGGTCAGCCAGGCCGTGATCACTGTTCCCGCCTATTTCAGCGACGCGCAGCGCCAGGCCACCAAGGACGCGGGCCGGATCGCCGGCCTGGAAGTGCTCCGCATCATCAACGAGCCGACGGCCGCCGCACTTGCGTACGGCGTGGACAAGGAGAGCGAGCAGAAGATCATGGTGTACGACCTCGGCGGCGGCACCTTCGACGTATCCATTCTCGATATCGGCGACGGCGTGCTTGAAGTGCTCGCGACCAGCGGCAACAACAAGCTGGGCGGCGACGACTTTGACGAGCGCATTATCGCATGGCTTGCGGAGGCGTTCCAGAAGGAAAACGGCATTGACCTGCGCCAGGACAAAATGGCGCTGCAGCGCCTGAAAGAAGCGGCTGAAAAGGCCAAAATTGAGCTTTCGGGCGTGACTACGACCAATATCAACCTGCCCTTTATCACGGCGGACGCGTCCGGCCCGAAGCATTTGGACATGACGCTGACCCGCGCGAAGTTCAACGAGCTGACAGCCGACTTGGTAGAGGCGACGATGACCCCTGTCAAGCAGGCGATGAAGGACGCGGGCCTCTCGCCGAGCGACCTGTCCAAGGTCCTGCTCGTCGGCGGTTCCACCCGTATCCCCGCCGTATTCGACGCGGTCAAGAACTACACGGGCAAAGATCCCTACAAGGGCATTAACCCGGACGAATGCGTCGCGCTCGGCGCGGCCATCCAGGGCGGCGTGCTCGGCGGCGAAGTCAAGGGCATCGTCCTGCTCGACGTCACGCCCCTGTCTCTGGGCATTGAAACGCTCGGCGGCATCAACACCAAGCTGATTGAGCGCAATACGACCATTCCGACCAAGAAGAGCCAGGTGTTCTCGACTGCTGCGGACGGCCAGACCTCCGTTGAGGTGCACGTGCTCCAGGGCGAGCGCGATATGGCGGCCGACAACAAAACGCTGGGCCGGTTCCACCTGGACGGCATTCCCGCCGCGCCGCGCGGCGTGCCGCAGATCGAAGTGACGTTCGATATCGACGCCAACGGCATCGTCAACGTATCCGCCAAGGACCTCGGCACCGGCAAGGAGCAGAAGATCACCATCACCGCTTCGACCAACATGAGCAAGGACGACGTGGAGAAGGCGGTCAGGGACGCGGAGCAGTTCGCAGAGGCGGATAAGAAGCGCAAGGAGGAGATCGAAGTCCGCAACCAGGCCGAGCAGCTTGTCTACCAGTCGGAAAAATCCCTCGGCGAGATCGGCGACAAGGTGAGCGACGCGGAGAAGGACGCGGTCAAGGCCGAGATCGAAAAGGTCAAGACCGCTCTCAGCGGCACGGATACGGAGCAGATCAAGAGCGCGACAGAGGAACTCTCCAAGAAGTTCTTTGAACTCTCCGCCAAGCTCTACCAGCAGGCCTCGGCACAGCAGCAGGCCGGCGCGGACGGCGCGGCCGGACCGCAGGAGAACCCGGACGGAACGGTTTCCGGCGACTACACGGTTGTGGACGACGATAAGAAAGACTAAAAATTTACGCGTGAGGGGGCCGGCAACCGACCCCCTCACTGATTGAGGTTTGATGGAATGGCGGACAAAAGAGACTATTACGAGGTGCTGGGCGTAGATCGGAACGCCACGGATGAGGAGATCAAGAAGGCGTTTCGCAAGGCTGCGAAGACCTGTCATCCGGACCTGAATCCGGGCGACAAAGCCGCTGAACAGAAATTCAAAGAGGTGAACGAGGCGTACAGCGTTCTTTCCGACAAGGAGAAAAAACAGCGGTACGACCAGTTCGGCCACGCGGGCGTGGACCCCTCTTACGGCGCGGGCGGCCCCGGCGCAGGCGGTTACGGCCAGTACAGCGGCGACTTCGGAGATATATTCGGGGATATATTCGGCGATATGTTCGGCGGCGGCCGGGCGCGCCGGCAGAACCCCAACGCGCCGGTAAAGGGGCGCGACATCACCATTTCGCTGAGTATTGAGTTTTTGGAGTCGGTATTCGGCTGCAAGCGCACCATTCGCTACCGCAGAGAAGAGGCCTGCGCAGACTGCAAGGGCACCGGCGCGCACAAGGGCGAGGGCCGGCAGACCTGCCCGGCCTGCGGCGGCACCGGCCAGGTGCGCACGCAGCAGCGCACGATTCTGGGCTCGTTCACGAGCGTGTCCACCTGCAGCCAGTGCGGCGGCACAGGGCAGATTCTCAAGGACCCCTGCAAGGTCTGCGGCGGCAAGGGCTATACAAACGGCGAGCGCACAATAGAGGCGTCCATCCCCGGCGGGATTGCGTCCGGACAGTCGATCAAGCTTTCCGGCCAGGGCTCTGCGGGCCGGCGGGGCGGCGCGGCCGGCGACCTGTATATCACCGTTACAGTCAAGCCGCACGTCCTGTTCCAGCGCCAGGGCAACGATATCTCCTACGACGTGCCCATCACCATGGTGCAGGCGGCGTCCGGCTGTACGCTGGAACTGCCGACGATTGACGGCAATACCGTGCGGCAGGTCATACCGGAGGGAACGCAGAACCAGACCGTGTTCAAAATTAAAAACTACGGCGTCCCCTACATAAACGGCAGGGGCCGCGGCGATATGTATATCCGCGTGCTGATCGAGGTGCCCAAGAACCTGAACAAGAAGCAGAAAGAGCTTTTGGCCGAGTTCGAGAAGGCCGCGGGCGACAAGGGATACGAGTCTGTCCGCAGATACCAGGATACCGTTTCCCGGCTGAAGAAGTAACATAAATAAACCCTATACAGGCTGCTGTATAGGGTTTATTCGATAATTTTACATCATCTCGCTCATCATCGTGCCGAGATGCTTGATCGTGCGTCCGACGGGCGTTCTGGAAAATTTGCGGCCCATCGCCTTCGCCTGTTTGGACTGGGTAAAAACGCCGATCGCAGCGCCGAGCGCCATGCCGGCAGCCATGCCGGTAACAAATTTATGCCGATTGTACATGAATCTCACCTCTCATGTGTATTTTGCACATAAAGGCATGGGGTTATAGCTATTATTTTTTTCCATTTTTCCTTGCAAATCACATTGATTTATAGTTTAATATTATGGTATTGTTATTTAGGAGGTTGAACATGGCTGTTATAAAAGGTTTCAGGGGAATCCGGTACGACTGTGCCCGCGCCGGCGATATCGCAACGCTTGTCTGTCCGCCGTACGACGTGATCAGCGAGAGCGAGCGGCAGGAGTTTGTCGGAAAAAACGCCTACAATATTGTTAATATAGAACTGCCGAAAGGCGATAATAAATATGCGGTCGCAGGGGAAAAGTACGAACAGTGGCGCAGGGACGGCATTTTAAAGCAGGACGCGGAGGAATGTATCTACATATACGAACTGCGCTTTCCGATCGGGGACTGCTACAAGGCCATCAAGGGCATCGTCTGCGCCGTCCGGCTGGAGGAATTTGAAAACCGTGTAATCCTGCCGCATGAGCGCACGCTCTCCAAGGCGAAGGACGACAGGCTGGAACTGCTGAGCGCGACCAGAACCAATGTTTCGCAGATATATTCCATGTATATGGATGAGGCGGGCGAGACCACAAGCCGGATTGCGGCGCTGTCCTCGGCGGCGCCCGACATCGAGTTTCAGACCGACGACGGCTGTACCCACCGGCTCTGGATCGTGGACGACCCCGCGCAGATCGCGGGCTTTGCGCGTGAGTTTGCTACGCGCCAGCTCTATATTGCGGACGGGCACCACCGCTATGAGACGGCGCTCAACTACCGGCGCAAGCGCATGTTCAGCGGCGCGTATACGCCGGAGGACAGCGTGAATTACACCATGATGTTCTTGATCGATATGGACAACGACGGGCTGATTGTGTTCCCGACGCACCGTATGGTACGAAATATGGAACAGTTCAGCGAGCTTGACGCCGTAGAGCGCATGAACGCCGAATTCAATATTGAAAAACGCGCCGATCTGGATGCGGTCGAGGCCGTTTTGGCCGCGCATCACGAC
>CAJLRT010000043.1 GCA_905209135.1 uncultured Eubacteriales bacterium | reverse complement strand
TACGAGATCACTGTGTGACTGGAGTTCAGACGTGTGCTCTTCCGATCTGTCCTCCTGCAGACCTGTGTCCCTGATTACGCGTTTTCTCAACAACTCGTTCGACAACAATTTTGCCGACACCCTGTCCAAATACAGCATTCTGGCCTCCGTTGGCCTGATGGTGATCGCGGTCATCGCCAGCGCTTTGCTGGGCGGCGCGGGATCGGTATTCCCCACCTTTGCGGCGGCTCTGTGCATGATCGCGCCGTTCTGCTATGACATCGCATATTCCCTCCCCCTGCGCGCTGTGTCCGGAAAAATCCGGCGCAGCGGAAGCGCTGTCGTAAGCTACACCAAAGCCCAGGCCTTTGCCAAAACCTCGACGCTTGTTGTGTGCGATAACGACCTGTTCCGCCCTGAAAATATTGTCGTGCACTCCATGAAGATTAACGGCAACGACAAAATCAACGACGTTATTATAAACAGCGCATCCCTCATACACGCAAGCGGCAGCCCGGTAGCCGGTGCGTTCCTCAGCATTCTGGACAACAAACATGAAATGCTCATGCCTGTGAAGGACTTTGACTGGGTGCCCGGCAAAGGGTATTCGGGCGTAATCAACAACACCAAGTATTTCGTGGGCAGCAGCCAGTACCTTATCGACTGCGGAATCAAGCTGCCGACGGTGGATCTGGAGGAGAAATACCGCCGTGCCGGCAGACAGGTCATTATGTTTGCGGACAGCTACAAGCTCATGGCCGTGTTCTCCATTTCCTACAAGCCCGACAAAATGATTTACAATAACCTGCGCAAGATCAATCCTGAGCACTTCGAGATGATGATCCTGACCCGTGACTACAATATAACGTCCGAGCTTCTGGCTGAAATGTACGACGCTGATCCCCACAACTTTACCATAGCGACCAAAGAGGAGTTTGAGCGCCTGTACCATCACGACGAGGTAAAGGACAAATACCCGGCCGGAATCTATTCTATCACAGGCGCTGGCGGTATTACAGCCGCGCTCGCCAACTGCCGCAGGCTGATCAGTTCCGTGAAAGCGTCTACGGTCATCCGGACTGTCGCACTGCTTCTGGGCGCTGTCGTATTCCTTGCGCTCACCCTGCTGACGCAGGACACGGCTACGGTGTTCGCACCGGCGAAAATGCTGTTCTTCCACTGCCTCTGGATGCTGCCCGCTCTGTTCATCTCCATCTTCTCTGGTTCGGGAACAATATGAATATGGAGAACATAACGCTTATCGGCATGCCCGGCGCAGGGAAAAGCACCATCGGTGTTCTGCTTGCCAAAACGCTCGGCTATGATTTTGTGGATACGGATCTCTTAATGCAGCGCCAGTACGGCGACGTACTGCACAAACTGCTGCGGGAAAACGGCCTGGACCGCTTTAAGGAGATGGAGGAGCGGACATTGCTTGGTTTCAACGCGCGGCATGCCGTTGTCGCCACGGGCGGAAGCGCCGTATACAGCGACGCCGGGATGCGGCATTTAAAAGAGATCAGCTCTGTTTTCTATATAGACGTACCGTTTTCCGAACTGGAAAAACGGCTGAAAAACATAAGCACGCGCGGCGTTGTCCAGGCGAAAGATGAGACGCTGTACGACCTGTATCTGCACAGGCAGCCGCTGTACCAGCGATATGCGGACCGGACCGTCGCCGCAGCGGGACTGTCCCCTGAACTTGTGATCGAACGTATTCTTGCAATGCTGGAGGAATAACAATGTCCCGCCGTAAAAAACATCCGAATATCTGGTTTGTCGTTTCGCTCACTTTTATCGTGCTCGTACTCATCGGAGTCACGATTGGATATTTTGTAATTGAAGCGAGGAAAGAAAACAAAATGAACAGTTCGTCTACTACCAACCAAAGCTCATCCGCTACTGTTGACACAGTGCCCTCTTCTTCCGCCTCCGCATCGTCTTCCGCACCGGCTCCCTACTCCGCTGAAAATCCGCTCGCATACCTCGGTGAACCGGGCGTGCCCCGCGTCATACCGGCTGATCTGCCCCTGGAGGACATGTGGACCCAGATACTGAATCCTGCGTACACGATTTCAGAGGATCTCCAGCTAGAACTGGAGTATATCAAGGACAACGGCGTGGATGTGCGCATTTACGACACCGTCAAAGAGATGCTGGCGGCCGCGGAGGCGGACGGCGTATATCTGAACGTCATATCCGGTTACCGCGAACTCACGTTCCAGGAAAAGCTGTTTAACAACGAAGTAGAGCGCCAGATGAACAAAGGCCTCAGCCATGAGGACGCAATCGCAGCCACCGCGCGCGGCATTGCCTACCCCGGCAGCAGCGAACATCATCTTGGCCTTACGCTGGATATTACCGATGCGTCCGGCACGCTGTACCAGGAGTACGACCAGACGGAAGAATACCGCTGGATGGACGAGCATATGACGGACTACGGCTTTATCCTCCGTTATCCTAAAGATAAAGAGGACGTCACAAAAATCAAGTACGAGCCCTGGCACGTGCGGTGGGTCGGCGTTGAAATGGCGGAGAAAATCAAGGCCAGCGGCCTGTGCATGGAAGAATATCTTCTGCAGTTATACGAGGGCTGAAACACACGAAAAACCAGCAAAGGCGCCGGAATATCCGGCGCCTTTTTTCAGCGATTCTCCTTGCACACTTCATACTGCCGGTCATACAATAATAATAGATTGAATGTGGAGGACCGGTAAATGGATAAGGATTATATTTTTGGCGTCGTCGGCGGCGACATGCGGCAGGTAAAACTCATACAAATGCTCGCCGCAGAGAATTACAGAGTGAACATATGCGGCTTCGAAAATTGCGAAGAGGATTTTGATAATACCGTAATCTGCTCAGACCTGGAAACCGCAGTCCGCAATGCCGACTGCGTCATACTGGGGCTCCCTTACAGCTCCGACGACCTTTTGATTACAGCGCCATATGCGGACACTCTGATGACGCTGGAAGACCTGTACGCCTCCCTGCAGCCAAACCAGTTGCTTGTGGGCGGAAAGCTCGGCGCGTCCGTTTATACGCACGCGCTGCAAAAGGGATGCAAAGCCGTCGACTACTTTCTGCGCGAAGAACTCGCAGTGGAAAACGCCGTGCCTACCGCGGAGGGGACGATTCAGATTATGATGGAAGAACTGCCGATCACCGTACAGCGCAGCAAATGCCTGATCACTGGTTACGGACGTATCGGCAAAGTTCTGGCACAGCGCCTTGGCGCTCTCGGCGCAGACGTAGCCGTAGCCGCGCGCAGCGTAGAGTCGCTTGCATGGATCAAGGCAAGCGGTTACAAACCGCTGCAAATTCAGCGGCGGGAAAACCTCGTCGGCCGCTATGACGTCATTATCAACACCATCCCTACCCTGCTGTTTGACGCGCATATCCTCGAACAGATTCCGGCAAATACGCTGATGATCGACCTCGCATCCAAACCGGGCGGGATTGATTTCAGCGCCGCTGCGATGCTGAATCTCAAGGTCATCTGGGCCCTTTCCCTGCCTGGGAAAGTCGCGCCAGTAACTTCCGGTGAAATCATCAAAACCGCCATATTCAATATTATAAACGAGGAGGAATGAGGATGAGCGACAAAGGAACCGCCGGGTTTGCGCTGTGCGGTTCGTTTTGCACATTCAAAGCAGTAATACCGCAGGTCCAGCGTTTGTTGGACGCAGGTTTTGATATATGGCCGATTATGTCTGAAACAGCTTACTCGACTGACACCCGTTTCGGCACGGCAAAGGAGTTCGCGGAGACTTTGGAAAACATGACCGGCCGCCCGGTCATCCATACCATTAAAGACGCTGAACCCATCGGCCCCAAAAAGCTGCTGGACATTATCGTCGTAGCCCCCTGTACCGGCAATACCCTGGGAAAACTGGCCTGCGGCATTACCGACACCAGCGTCACCATGGCTGTGAAGGCCCATCTGCGCAACCGGCGCCCGGTCGTACTCGCACTCTCCACGAACGACGGCCTGGCGGCAAGCAGCAGAAATATCGGAACACTGCTCAATACCAAGAACATATATTTCGTCCCGTATAGCCAGGACGATCCCGCTGGAAAACCAACTTCCCTTGTTGCAAACATGGATAAAATCCTGCAGACGACAACCGCAGCGCTCAAGGGTGTGCAATTACAACCGATTATAGAATGACAGACGGCGCCGCAGAAAACTGCGGCGCCGATTGCTATTACAACAGGCGCACGCCCGGCCTTACCACGCGCAATTTCACTGCGGGCTCTTGATTCTATTGCGTAATTTTGTTACAATAGTAATATTATTGCGTAGGAGACAAAACCATGCCGATTAAAATTCCAGACAAGCTGCCTGCAAGGGAAATACTTGAAAACGAAAATATATTTGTTATGGCTGAACAGCGGGCTATGACACAGGATATCCGTCCGCTGAAAATTGCCATTTTAAACCTGATGCCCACAAAAATTGAAACCGAGACGCAGCTTCTGCGCCTGCTGGGCAATTCGCCCCTGCAGGTGGAACCGGAATTTCTCCAGACCGGAAGCTACCAGGCAAAGCACACCGCCATCGAGCATCTGATGAGTTTTTACAAGACGTTTGACGATGTAAAAGACCTCAAGTTCGACGGGCTGATCATAACCGGCGCGCCGGTGGAAATGATGGCGTTTGAGGATGTGGATTACTGGGACGAGCTCAAAGATATTTTCCAGTGGTCGCGAAAAAACGTATTTTCTACTTTCCACATCTGCTGGGGCGCGCAGGCGGGGATGTACTACCATTACGGCGTTCCCAAATATACCGTACCGAAAAAGGTGTTCGGCGTATTTGAGCACTCCATTCACAAGCCGAAGCATATGCTGCTGCGCGGGTTTGACGAGTATTTCTACGCGCCGCATTCGCGCCACACGGAAACGCGCCTAGAGGACGTTCAGAAAGTACCCCGGCTCGAAATTCTCGCCTCCTCCCCGAAGGCCGGACTGTATATCGCCGCGGCGCACAGGGGGCGGCAGGTCTTTGTCACCGGCCATTCCGAATACGATAAAGACACGCTGGCAAAAGAGTATTTCCGCGATTTAGACAAAGGCATGGACATCCAGGTCCCGGAACACTATTTCATCGATGATGATCCGGCCAAAGAACCAGTGCAGTCCTGGAAGGCGCACGCGAATCTGCTCTATGTAAACTGGCTCAATTTTGTGTACCAGACGACCCCTTACGACCTGGACGAGCTGGATGAGATTCCTGAATAACATGAGGTGTGAACCGATATGATCGTTGAAACGCGTAAACTCTATGAACAGCACCGGGGCAAGTTCTCCTTTTTTGAAAAGCGGCGCAACCGAATCCCCTTTCCCCGGGGGCTGGCCGAAGACCATCCCCTGCTCGTTGCCGCCCGCGACCAGAAATTGCTCTATGACGAGGGGCGCATTGCCTATGCCTGCGTTGTGGACGCGCATAAAAGCATATATGAAAAGGGAAACGATGTGTGCGAAGCCACCGTTGTATTCAGTGAGGACGAAGTGTTTGACGAGTTCCCCAACCTGCTCGCCGAAGTTGCAATCCGCGTTGCCCGGCTGCAGGATGAGAAACAGGCGGAGCTGCCGGAAGATCACAAGGCGGTTCTGCGCGAACTGACCGGCAGGTCCCACCGCAGGCAGAATATGCTCCTTCCAAAGGATCTGTGCTACCAGAAAGATACGTATATGACAACGGTTTATATTTACCGGCCGCATTTGCCCCGCCCCCTGCTGCTCCGCGGTTTCTTCCCCATGCTCGTTCTTCCGGAAAAGACAACCGCCTCAATGGTATTGCCGGCCGCCTACTGGTCGGATGAAATGCTCACGGAGTGGCTGAGCGATTATTGATTGGAGCTGTAAAAAAGGCCAGGAAGCCATGTGGGCTTCCTGGCCTTTTGCTATTCGTTATTTTACGCCGATATCCCTGCGGTAATGCGCGTCCTGGAACGAGACGAGGGAGACGGCCGCATAGGCCTTCTCTATCGCGCAGTCCAGATTCTTCGCCACAGCCGTGACGCCGAGCACACGGCCGCCCGCAGTGCGGAGCGTTCCGTCCTCCGCCTTTTTTGTGCCCGCATGGTAGACGAAAACATCCTCCGAACCGGCAAAGGCGTTCAAGCCGCTGATTGGATAGCCCGTCTGGTACTTCTCAGGGTACCCGCCGCTGGCCATTACAACGCATACCGCGGCGTTATCGTACCACAGGACCTCAGTCTGATCGAGCGTCCCGTCGATACAGGCAAGGAAAATCTCCAGAAGATCCGACTTCAGGCGCGGCAGCACCACCTGCGTTTCCGGGTCGCCAAAGCGCGCATTGTACTCCAGCACCTTGGGACCGTCTGGCGTAAGCATAAGCCCGAAATAAAGCACGCCTTTAAAGGGCCGTCCCTCCTGCTGCATGGCTCTGACAGTCGGAATGAAAATGGTTTCCATACACTGTTCGGCAAGCTGCGGCGTGTACACCCGGCTGGGTGAGAAAGTTCCCATCCCGCCGGTGTTCAGCCCCCTGTCGCCGTCAAAAGCCCGCTTGTGATCCTGTGCCGACACCATGGGAACAACCGTTTTCCCGTCGCAAAACGCCAGTACGGATACTTCCGGCCCGGTCATGAACTCCTCGACCACAATCCGGCTGCCCGACTTGCCAAACCGGCTCTCAAGCAGCATGGACTGCGCCGCCTCCAGCGCCTGTTCGCGCGTTTCGCAGATCAGCACGCCCTTGCCAAGCGCCAAGCCGTCCGCCTTGACAACCATCGGCGCGGGGCGCGTCTCAATATATGCCCGCGCCGCTTCATAATCCTCAAATACGGCGTAGTCCGCGGTGGGAATGTTGTATTTTCGCATCAGGTTTTTTGCAAAAGCTTTGCTGCTCTCGATCTCCGCCGCGGCCTTGGTAGGTCCGAAAGCCTTGATTCCGTGCATCTGAAGCCGATCCACCATGCCCATTGCAAGCGGATCATCCGGCGCGACTACTACCAGGTTGATCTTGTTTTCAATGGCGAAATCAACAATGCCATGGATATCGGTCGCTTTGATATCGACGCAGACCGCGTTCTGCGCGATCCCGCCGTTGCCGGGCGCGCAGTAAAGCGCGCCGATTTCCCTGCTCTCCGACAGCTTTTTAATGATGGCATGCTCCCTTCCGCCGCCGCCAATCACCAGTACGTTCATCTTATCGTGCTCCTTATGGATTAGTGGTGGAACAGGCGCAGGCCTGTAAACGCCATGACCATGCCGTACTTGTCACAGGTGTCGATCACATGGTCGTCGCGGATAGAGCCGCCCGGCTGCGCGATATAGGCGACGCCGCTGCGCTTTGCGCGCTCGATATTGTCCCCAAACGGGAAGAATGCGTCTGAACCGAGGGAGACGCCCTGCATAGTGCGCAGCCACTCCTGCTTTTCAGCGGGGGTCAGCTCCGCCGGCTTTTCCGTAAAGAACTGCTCCCAGGCGCCGTCCGCAAGCACGTCCATGAAATACTCGGACAGGTATACGTCGATCGTGTTGTCGCGGTCGGGGCGGCGTATATCCGCCTTGAACGGCAGGCCGAGGACTTTCGGATGCTGGCGCAGATACCAGATGTCCGCTTTGTTGCCGGCAAGGCGCGTGCAGTGAATGCGCGACTGCTGGCCCGCGCCAACGCCGATGGCCTGCCCGCCCGCGGCGTAGCAGACGGAGTTGGACTGGGTGTATTTCAGCGTAATCAGGGCGATGACAAGATCGCGCGCGGCGTCCTGCGGCAGATCTTTGTTTTTGGTGACAATCTCGCCGAGGAACGCGTTGTCGATCTTCAGATTGTTGCGCCCCTGCTCAAAGGTAACGCCGAACACGTCTTTCAGCTCTATTTCCGCGGGAACATACTCCGGGTCGATCTGCACGATGTTATAGCCGCCTTTGCGCTTTTTCAGCAGAATCTCCATCGCCTCTTCGGTATAGCCCGGCGCGATTACGCCGTCGGAGACCTCGCGGGCAAGGATGGCCGCCGTCGCCTTGTCGCACACATCGGACAGGGCCGCCCAGTCGCCGTATGAGGACATGCGGTCCGCGCCGCGCGCGCGCGCGTACGCCGTGGCGATCGGGGTCAGCTCCATATCGTCTACAAAATAGATCTTTTTCAGCGTATCGCTCAGCGGCACCGCAACCGCCGCGCCGGCGGGGCTCACATGCTTGAACGAAGCCGCGGCGGGCAGGCCCGTCGCCTCCTTGAGCTCCCGGACAAGCTGCCAGCTGTTGAACGCGTCGAGAAAGTTAATATAGCCGGGCTTGCCGTTGAGAACGCGGATTGGCAGCTCGGAGCCGTCTTTCATAAAGATTCTAGAGGGCTTCTGGTTGGGGTTGCACCCGATGGTGATTATGAAGGATCAGCAGGATTGACTGCTCGTCAGGCATTAGCTATG
>CAJLRT010000042.1 GCA_905209135.1 uncultured Eubacteriales bacterium | reverse complement strand
CCCGGCGTTTTTCGCCGGGCAAATATTTTCTTGTATTCTAAAAGCCAATATGTTATGCTTATACTATAATAGATCTTTTGCAATCATAAAAAGGTGCGCGTTTATGAAGAAATTGATTGTGGTATTCCTTGTATTTGTTTTATCGGCATGCGCAAACAGTAATGGCGGAACTACAGTTGGTAGTACTACCGGTTCGTCCGCCTCTTCAGGCATATCGAGCAATCAGAATACTTCGGCAAACAACATTTATGAAATTGCGGAAAGCGACGTGCCTGTTCTGTCCGGTGCGGATATTCAAGAGATGTTTGAGTCTGTGCAAAAAGAGGCGTTTACAGATTGGGACAAAAAAACAGATGACGAAACTGACCTGGAGGACTTATTGGGAGGCGAGGTCATAGCTGCGGATATGAGCTGGTATTTTGCAAAATGCCTGCTGCATAACACGGCAAACGGCGCGTTCTCACTGGAAGAGGTCCCGCTTCCAGATCCGGTATTTATCAGAGAAACGGGAACTTTTTACAGCGAGGCTCTGCAAAAGACGATACAGCGAGGGTACACGGTATATAAAACTGAGCTGGGCGGCTGTTTGTATGTATTTATGCAGCATGCGCCGCAAGAAGATGAAACCGCTGTTGTTGCAACAATTTTGCTGCACAAGAGTCAATCGTCACAATCGTATTCGGATATACAGCCGGGTGATTCCATAAACCGCGTCATAGAGCTGGACCCCGCCGCTTTGTATTTTAAGAAGAATTTCGACAGGTATCTGAGAAAGAGCACGTTTCATCTATTAACGGACGGTGTGTTGGAGATTGTATATTCGGACGATTATACAATAAAAGAAATGAATTACTATGACGACTTTGTGCTGCCGAATTATTTGCTTGAAGACCGGCTGCAAAATATCTATCTGGAGCCGTGGGCGTACAATTTCACGATCCTGCCGCAGGACTACCCGCCAAACAAATAGCGCCCAGACGGGGCGTATAAAAAATACACAGCGATACCGATTCATAAAAGGGCGGCATGCCCGCGCCCGGCCGGCGGCCGGGCGTTTTTTTTGCGCGTGCGCGTCCGGTCGTTCCGGCTTTTTTTGCGCTTGCGTTTGCATAAGCGCGCGCCTTTGCGCGCAAACTAAGCGTAACTTTGTTTTATGTGGGGAGGGAGCGCGTATGCGCGGCGGCAATACGGCGGGCGGCTGGTTTTTCCCCGCTGTCTGCGCGGTGTGCGCCCTGCTTTCGGGCGTGATCGCGGCGTCGGCTCTCGGCGGAGGCGGCGGATATTCCGACGCGGTCAATTCGCTTTTCGTACCCGTCCAGTCCGCCGTAACGGAGCTTTGGAACAGCGCGCAGGACGCGGCCGCGCCGGTGCGCGGCGACACGCTCGCGGCGCAGAACGAACTGCTGCGCGAACGCCTGACGGAGATGGAGGACGAGCTGGCCCGCGCCGAGGGACTGCGGCAGGAGAACGCCGAGCTGCGCCGTATGCTCCGGATCCGGGATGCGGACCCGGAGCTTCAGCTCGTATACGCCCGCGTCGCGGCCCGAGAGCCGTCGGGGCTCTCCTGGCATTACCTGATCGACTGCGGCGCGGACGACGGCGTGTCGGACGGCGATCCCGTCGTCACGGCAAACGGCCTTGCCGGCCGGGTGGTCCAGACCGGCGGCAGCTGGGCGCGGGTCGCGCCCCTGTCCGACGCGCGCTACAGCGTCGGCGCGTATATTCCGCGCACAAAGGACTACGGCGTCGTCTCCGGCGACGCGGCGGGCGGCGGGCTCGGCTGCCGCGTTTCCTATGTCGCGGGCAGCGAAGCCGTCATCCCCGGGGATGTTGTGGAGACGTCGGGTCTCGGCGGCGTGTTCCCGCGCGGGCTGCGCATCGGCCGCGTGGAGGCGGCGCTTCCGGGCGACCAGCTCTATACGAGCGCGGCGCGCATTGCGCCGGCTGTGGACTATGAGAGGATGCGTGAAGTCTATGTCGTCGTCGGTTTTTCGCAGTAGCGGGCCGGAGCGTGCGCAGGGCCGGGGCTCTCTCCGCTCCGTTTTCCGGCATGTTCTGTACGCCGCGCTGCTGCTTTTCCTGTATCTTGTGCAGACATGCGGCCCCGCCCGGTTCACGGCGCGCGGGGCCGAATTTGCGCTGCCCTTTGTCCTGGCTGCCGCGTGGTCCTGCGGCCCGTGGGCAGGCGCGGCGTACGGGCTTGCCGCCGGGATTCTCTACGACGCGCAGGCCGGGCTGATGCCGTCGGGCTCGCTTGCGCTGGCCGTGTTCCTGCTGTGCGTCTCTGCGGGCGCTGCTGCGCGGCGCAGGCCGGGCTTCTGGCCGTATATGTGCGCGGCCGCCGCGGCCCTGGCCCTGGTCTGCGCGCTCTGCCTTGGCCTCACGGCGCTCGCTCTGCCGGTAAACCTTCCCGCATTTCTCGCCGCCGCGGCCCTGAAGCTCGCCACCGGCCTGCTCTTTGCGCCCCTGTGCTGGCTTATCGTAAGCCGGACGGCGGAAAGGGGGCGCTGACATGGCCGACGAACCGTTCCGCCGCCGCCGGACGCTGGCGGCGGGCGCGATCCTGCTCGCCGTGCTCTGCGTCTACGCCGCGCTGTTGATACGCATGCAGGTAACGGACGCGGCCGCCTACCGCGCCGAAGCGGAGAAACGCGTTACGCGCACCCTCACGCTCAGCGCGCCGCGCGGGAACATATACGACAGAAACGGAACCCCCCTCGTCGTCAACCGTGAGAGCTACGCCATTCAGATCGACCGCGCGCAGTGCCGGGGCGAGGCGTTCGCGCAGGCCGTATGCAGGCTTGCGTCCATACTGGAAGAGACGGGCGACGCGCCGGCCGACACACTGCCTGTCTCCCGGACGGAGCCCTTTGCCTTTACCGAGGAAAACTGCTTCGACCCCGGCTCGGACACCGCAAGGCTGAAAGACGCGCTCGGCCTGGACGGCGGCGCTTCGCCCCGGCAGGTGCTCGCCGCCCTCGCGGGGGACGCGGCCTGCGCGGAAACGCCCGCACAGCTGCGCGCGCTCGCCGGCGCGTATTATGAGATTGAAAAGCAGAACCTCGCCTCCGTCGACGCCTATGTGTTCGCGCGCGGCGTGTCCATGGAAGCGGTGGTCCGCGTCGAGGAGGGCGCGGCACCGGCCGGCGTGCAGGCCGTTGTGGAGGCCTCGCGCGAATATGCGCAGCCGGGGCTCGCCTCCCATGTGCTCGGTCGGGTCGGCAGCATTTCCGCCGCGGCCTACGAGAGCCTGAAAAGCCGCGGCTATTCCATAAACGACAGTATCGGCGTATCGGGCGTGGAGAGCGAATACGAACATTGGCTGCGCGGGCAGAAGGGCGAGCGGGTCATCCGGGTGGACGCGCACGGCGGCCTTGTGGATGCGTACGACACAAAGCAGGTCGTCCCGGGAAACGACCTGTACCTGACCATAGACGCCGGCGTGCAGGCCGCCGCGGAGCAGTCCCTGGCCCGCCGTATCGGCGAAATCGCGGCGCGCACTTCGGAGAAGGGCGGCGCCGGCCGCGATGCGGACGCAGGCGCCGTCGTCGCAGTCGAGGTGGGCACGGGCGACGTGCTGGCCATGGCGAGCTGGCCGGGCTATGACCTTGCGGAATTTGACAGCCAGTATACGCGCCTTGCGTCCGATGCGCGTCTGCCTCTGCTCAACCGTGCCGTCGGCGGCGCGTATGAACCCGGCTCCACATTCAAGCTCGTGACGGCGACGGCCGCCACCTGCGCCGGCACGCTCGACCCGCACGCACACTTTGTGTGCCAGGGCCGCTACACTTATTTTTCCAGCTACCAGCCCACCTGCTACCAGGGCCGCGCCCACGGCGCGCTGGACCTGCCGGGCGCCATCATGCAGTCGTGCAACTGTTACTTTTTTGAGGCTGGGCGCAGGGCGGGGGCCGCCGCGCTGGCCGAGACGGCGCGCCGGTACGGGTTCGGGGAAAAGACGGGCATAGACCTGCCCGGCGAAGTTGCCGGCAGCGTCGCGAACGAAGCCGACCGCACCGCCGCCGGCGGAACCTGGACGGGAGGCGATACCATTCAGGCGGCCATCGGCCAGTCGGAGAATATGATGACGCCGCTGCAGCTCGCGGTATACGCCTCCACCCTCGCCGCGGACGGGGTGCGCTGTGCGCCGCACATCGGCCTGCGGGTGACGGACCCTGCGGACGGCAGCGTCCTGTACGAGCGGGAAACGCAGATTGCCGGCCGGGTCGAATACGCCGGAGACGCGCTGGAGCAGATCCGCGCAGGCATGGAGGACGTAGCCCTCTACGGCGCGGGCGCGCCCTATTTTCAGGGCTATCCGGTCAAGGTCGCCTGCAAGACGGGCACGGCGGAGGTCCCCGGCGGCTCGGCAAACTCCGTTATGATCCTCTACGCCCCGGCGGACGACCCGCAGATTGCCGTGGCGGCCGTCATTGAGCACGGCGGGCTCGGTCATTACAGCTTTCCCATTGCAAGGGACATCCTGAACGCCTATTTCGGGCTTGCGCCGGCGGAGCAGGCGCTGCCCGCCAACCTCGACCTTCTGCCCGACTGATCCCGTATCCCGCGTCTGTTCCTGTACCCGCGCCCGCGCCTGCCCCTGCACCCCGCGCCTGCGCCCCGCGTCTGCGCCCGTGCCTGCGCCCGTGCCCGTGCCTGCGCCCGTATTCCGCGCCTGCGCCCGCGCCCGCGTCTGTGCCCGCGCCTGCACCTGCCCCTGCACCTGCACCCCGCGCCTGCGCCTGTGCCCGCACCCGCGCCCGCGCCCGCACCCGCGTCTGTGCCCGCGCCTGTGCCTGCGTCTGTGCCCGCGCCCGCCAGGCCCGCGCCCTGCGCCCCGGAAAACCGCCGCCCGGCCTGCGCCGCGCATATTTCCCATTGACATTTTTCGCCGGGGTATGGTACACTATATTATATTCAGGAAACGGGTGACGGGCTTGGGACAGGTAGTGGCAATCGCATCGGGAAAGGGCGGCGTCGGGAAATCCACGATAGCCGCCGGCATTGCCGCGTCTCTGACCTCGCTTGGCCGGCGCGTCCTGCTGATCGACTGTGACGCGGGCCTGCGCAACCTGGACCTTATGCTCGGCATCGCCGACCTCGGCGTGTACAACCTGGCGGACGTACTGGCCGGCCGGCGCGCGGTCGCGGAAGCCGCCGTCCGGCATCCGAACTATCCCAACCTGTATTTCATCAGCGCCTCCACCGAGGTGGACGACCCGCTTATGACGGAGCAGAACATGCAGGCGCTGCTCGCCCAGACGGCCGAACAGTTCGACCATATTATTCTGGACTGCCCGGCGGGCGCAGGGCGCGTCCACCGCATCATCAGCGGGCTGAGCGATCTGCTGCTGATCGTAACCACGCCGGAGAACACCGCCATACGCGACGCGGACCGCACCGCGCAGTTGCTCCCGGCGAAAAAGCAGCGGCTGATCGTCAACCGCGTCACGCCCACGCTTATCAAGAGCGGGCTGTTTTCCAACATAGACGAGATTATCGACATTACCGCAGTCAGGCTGCTCGGGCTGGTCCCGGAGGACCGCAACGTCATTCTCATGACGAACGGCGGCTATCCGGTCTGCTGCGGCAGGGAACCGGCCGCCGTTGCCATCGACAACATCGCGGCCAGGGTCGACGGACGCAGCCGGCCCCTGTATAAATTCTGGTAGGAGATGTACGTATGAATATCGCCCTAATCGCCAACGACAGAAAAAAACAGTTGATGATCGACTTCTGCCTCGCGCACGCCGGGATACTCTGCCGGCACAACCTGTTTGCAACGGGCACGACGGGCAAGCTCGTGGAGGACATGACGGGCCTGAAAGTGCACCGCTTCATGCCCGGCCGCCAGGGCGGCGACCAGCAGATTGCCTCGCGCATCGCCCATGACGAAATCGACCTGCTCCTGTTTTTCCGGGACACGATTACCGCCGGGCAGAACGAATGGCACGAGCACCTGCTCTGCCTGTGCGACACGCACAGCCTGCCCTATGCGACCAACCTCACCGCCGCAGAGATTATCATGCACGCGCTGAAAGACGGCACGCTGCAGAAGCTCCGCCAGGATCGGCTGGCGCAGTAAGGAACAGAACGCACCCGCCCGCGGCGCAGCGCCGCCGGCCCCGCAAGCAACGCGGCAGAGAGGGACGCCTTTGGCTGAAAGCGCCCTGCGGAAAGCTGTGCGGCCGGAACACCGGGCAGTATGGGTAACAACGCTTTTGAGGGGGGCGTACCGCCCCTGAAAAAGGGTGGCACCACGGGGAAACCAGTTTTCCGCGTCCCTTTGCTTTGGAGGGGGACGCGGTTTTTTTACACAGGCTCAGCCGAGCCGGAAGGAGAATGATAACATGGCACAGATCACGGCGCCGAAAGGCACCTGCGACGTGCTGCCGCAGGAGTCCTACAAATGGCAGTATTTGGAGTCGGTTATGCGCGAAGCCGGCCGCCGGTACGGATATGAGGAGGCGCGCTTCCCGACCTTTGAGCACACCGAGCTGTTCCAGCGCGGCGTCGGGGATGCGACGGACGTGGTCCAGAAGGAGATGTACACCTTCAACGACAAGGGCGGCCGCAGCATCACCCTGCGCCCGGAGGGCACGGCGTCCGTCGTGCGCATGGTGCTGGAACACGGCCTGTACGGCGGTCTGCTTCCGCTCAAGACCTTTTACATCATCCCCTGCTTCCGCTATGAAAAGCCGCAGGCCGGCCGGCTGCGCGAGTTCCATCAGTTCGGCGTAGAGGTGTTCGGCGCGGCCGACCCCACGGCGGACTGCGAGGTCATCGCGCTCGGCGCGCACATCCTGCGCACGCTCGGCATCGGCGGCGTGACGCTTGAGATCAACTCCATCGGCTGCCGCGAATGCAGGGCCGCGTACAAGGCGGCGCTGGTCGAATACTACGCACAGTTCAAAGACCGCCTCTGCGAAACCTGCCTCGGCAGGCTGGAGACCAATCCGCTGCGCCTGCTCGACTGCAAATCGCCCGTCTGCAGCGCGCTGAAGGCGGGCGCGCCCTCCATACTCGACTATCTGTGCGGCGACTGCGCCGACCATTTTGCAAAGGTGCGCGAAGGTCTGGACGCGCTGGGCGTGGACTACGCCGTCAATCCGTTCATCGTGCGCGGGCTCGACTATTACAACCGCACCGTATTTGAGTTCACTTCCAGTCAGATCGGCGCGCAGTCGGCCGTCTTCGGCGGCGGCCGGTACGACGGCCTGGCCGAGGACCTGGGCGGCGCGCCCCTGTCCGGCCTGGGCTTTGCCATGGGCCTGGAACGCCTGCTTTTGCTGATGGAAAACACCGGCGTGGACATTCCGCGCCCGGCCGGGCCCGACCTGTTCCTCGCCGCGCTCGGCCCGCGCGCGGCGGCCCGCGCCGCCACAATCGCGGACGGACTGCGCGGCCGCGGCCTGTCCTGCGTGACCGACCTGTGCGGCCGCAGCCTCAAGGCGCAGATGAAGTACGCGGGCAAGATCGGCAGCCGCTACGCCGCCATTCTGGGCGACGATGAGCTGGACCGGGGCGTCGCGGCCCTGCGGGACCTTGCAAAGTCCGAGCAGGCGGAGGTGCCCCTGGACAAATTGTACGAATATATTACAGAGAGATAGAGGAGAGAAAACTATGGCAGATACCATGCAAGGCTTGAAACGGACCCATTACTGCGCCGCACTGCGCGATACGGACGCCGGCGCGGAAGTCACCGTATGCGGCTGGGTAGGCACGGTCCGCAACCTCGGCGCGCTGATCTTCATCGAGCTGCGCGACCGCACCGGCCTGCTCCAGGTCGTGTTTGACGAGGGCGCGGACAAAATGCTGCACGACAAGGCGGAGCGCCTGCGCGGCGAATATGTCGTTGCCGTGCGCGGCGAAGTGCGCCGCCGCAGCGAGGAGACTGTCAACCCGGCGCAGCCGACGGGAATGATCGAGGTGCGCGCAGCCGAGCTGCGCATCCTGTCCGCCGCGGAAACGCCGCCGTTTGAAATTGAGGAAAACTCGCGCACAAACGAGAAAGTCCGCCTGAAATACCGCTACCTCGACCTGCGCCGGCCCGACATGCAGCGCAATATCATGCTGCGCCACAAGGTCGCCAAGCTCACCCGCGACTACTTTGACAGCCAGGGCTTCCTGGAGATTGAAACGCCCATGCTCATCAAGAGCTCGCCCGAGGGCGCGCGCGACTACATTGTGCCCTCCCGCGTCCATCCCGGCTCCTTTTACGCCCTGCCCCAGTCGCCGCAGCAGTACAAGCAGTTGCTCATGCTCTCCGGCTACGACCGGTATATGCAGATCGTCCGCTGTTTCCGCGACGAGGACCTGCGCGCCGACCGCCAGCCCCCATCACCGCCAACAAGAATGCCATCCCCAACGACCCCGAAAAGCCGTTTGTAAC
>CAJLRT010000041.1 GCA_905209135.1 uncultured Eubacteriales bacterium | reverse complement strand
GGGGGCTCTGCTCTTCGTCTGCGTCAATGTGGTCCGGCTCGCAGGGCTGGACAGCGAAGAGGCGCTCCGGTTCGCGACGGACAAGTTCCAGGCGCGTTTCACAGAGGTGGAGGCGCTTGTGGCGGCCGACGGCCTCCGCATGGAGGATTTGCCGATCGGGGAGCTGGACCGCTATTGGGACCGCGTAAAACAAACGAAGTGATTTAGCCTTACACGGCTGAATATATAAATGTTTTTATAATATTTGGAGGGTTAAAAATGAACAAAAGTGAACTTGTTTCCGCCATCGCAGCCCAGGCTGGCCTGTCGAAGAAAGACGCTGAGAAAGCAGTCGTTGCCTTTATGGATGAAGTAACCGCCGCCCTGAAAAAAGGCGATAAGGTTTCCCTCGTTGGGTTTGGAACCTTTGAAGTAAAGCAGAGAGCGGAGAGAATCGGCCGCAATCCGCGCACCAAGGAGCAGATCACGATTCCCGCGTCCAAGACCCCGGTATTCAAAGCTGGCAAGTCCTTCAAGGACGCCATGTAATGACGATAGGCGGAAACGGCGGAAGCTGTTTCCGCTTCATTCTATTTGAGGGTTTATAGCTTATGCGAATCGACAAATTCTTAAAAATATCCCGGATCATCAAGCGCCGCACCGTTGCCAACGAAGCGTGTGACGGCGGCCGGGTTTCCGTAAACGGAAAAACTGTCAAAGCCTCCTATGACGTTAAGCCCGGAGATGTGATAGAGATCGCCTTCGGCGCCAAGACGGTCCGTGCGCGGGTCGAACAGCTTGCCGAACACATGCCGAAAGACGGCGCGGCGGGGATGTACACCCTGCTTGAATAGGCGGGAAAGGACGTGCTGCTGTCATGGAATTGTGGGACCTGCTGGATAAAACCCGACGTCCCCTCGGCGCAACCCACCGCCGCGGCGATCCGCTGCGTCCGGATGAATATCATGTGGTCGTGGAGGTCTGGACGGTAAACAGCGCGGGCGAAGTGCTTCTCACGCTTCGTGCGCCGGAGAAAGATGCCTATCCCGGAAAATGGGAGAACACGGGCGGTTCCGTTCTGGCGGGGGAGACGAGCCTGCAGGGCGCAGTCCGGGAACTGTTTGAAGAGACGGGGATACGGGCCGGAGAAGACGAGCTGCTCTATTTGGAAACGGCGCACAGGCCGTCCGTCTTTTTGGATACATACCTGCTCCGCCGCGATGTCCCCCTGTCCGCCCTTGTGATGCAGGCGGGTGAAACCGTCGCCGCAAGGTGGGCCGCGCTGCCGCAGATCGATGCGCTGATCGCGCATGGCGAACTGGCGGAGCCGGTCAGAGAACGTTATTTGCGCCTGCGCCGCCGGCTGGAAGAGCTGGCGCCTGCCCGAATTAAATAACGAATACAGGTATAACGCCTCCTTCGCGTGAATAGTGTATGGTATGACGCGTAAGGAGGTTTATATTATGGCGGAAGAGGTAAAAACGAGCGCGAAGTTTCACAATATCATTCTGGAAAACCGGGGCAGGCTCAACGTGTCCGGTGTGGAAGACGTGGACAGCTTTGACGAGGGCGCGATTATCATATTTACAAATATGGGCGTTCTGACAGTCCGCGGCGAGGATCTGCATATCAACAAATTCAGCGTGGAGAGCGGAGAACTGTTTGTGGAGGGCAGTATCTACGCGCTGACATACAGCGATGAATCCATGAAAAAAGGCGGCAGCGGCGGGTTCCTTTCTAAGATGTTCCGCTGAAACCACTTCATGGAAGGAGGCTGTATATGGGAATTTCAGTGCCGGAACAACTGTGGACATTCCTGTACTCGATTGCATACGGGGTCGCGCTTGGTGTGTTTTACGATCTGTTCCGCGTGTTGCGCCTGATATTTATACCGTCCTCCGTATCTGCTTTTATACAGGATGTGCTGTTCTGGATCATAAGCGGCATCGTCACGTTTATGTACATGTTTTCGTTTAACGACGGCATGATCCGGTTTTATATGCTGTGCGGCGTTTTTCTGGGGTGGATTCTGTACTACTTTACGCTCGGCGGCTGGATCTATGCATTTTTAAAAAAAGTCATCGGCACGCTCAAGCGCTGGATATGCAGGTTTTTCTGGTATTTGTTCTGGCCAATCCGCTGGCTTATGCAAAAAATTCGGCCCGTCTGCGCAAAAACACGGGAAAATACAAATAAATTTTTAAAAAATGCATTTACCCTCTTCCATTTTCGGCGAAAACATAATAAAATGAATAACGTAAAATATCAGTACGCTAGGATAGATGCACGGAGGCGCAGGAAGTATGAAAAGAAAAAAGCCGAGTATGATATTTATGCTGACGATACTGCTGGTATGCGTCGCTCTCGTGGCGAGCATCATATCCGTTCGCATAAACATAGATAAAAAGAATCAGGAAATAAGCGAGCTCAACGCAAAAATTCAGGAGAAAACAGATTCCAACGCCGCGTTGAAGGACTCTGTGGAAAACAGCGATATAGAAGACCATGCCGCGAAGATCGCGCGCGAACAGTTGAACTATGGCCAGAGCGATGAAAAAGTGTATGTCAATATTACGGGTAAATAAAACCTTCATTAAAGGGGATGTCACAACGAATGACGTTTGAGGTAGGAACAATTCTGGAGGGCAAGGTCACGGGGATCACAAAATTCGGCGCCTTTGTCTCTCTGCCGGAGGGGCGCTCCGGTATGGTCCATATTTCTGAAATCGCGTCATCCTATGTCAAAGAGGTCACCGATCATTTGTCCATGGGGCAGCAGGTGCGCGTCATTGTCCTGGGAGAAGATGAGCGGGGCCGAATCAGTCTTTCCATCAAAAAGGCGGTCGAGCAGAAACCCAAAGAACCCCCCAGGCAGTCGTTTGAGGATATGCTGTCCAAATTCATGTCCGACAGCGGCGAGAAAATCAGTTCCATGAAGAAAAATGAATCCATGCGCAGCCGCAGAAATGCCGGCCGCGGCAGATAATAAACAAGGGAGTGTTGAACCACTTCCTTTTTATTCTGAAACGGAATAATATTCCCTTCACCGCGTAATATAAAAAAAGTGCCGCCAAAGATGGCGGCGGCAAAAATAAGATGATATGGAGATTATGGGGTCAATGAAGGGAGTAAAACATCATCTTTATATTACCATAACTGTAAATAATTGTAAATAGGTTTGTCCGTTTTTTTTATCGACAAATTTTGCAGATATCCGGGAGGGTGCAGTATGTATGACGTAATCATCGTCGGAGCGGGTCCCGCGGGCCTGTCTGCCGCCATTTACAGCGCGAGAGCGGGGCTGAACACGCTGGTCGTCGAATCCGTCTTTTCGGGCGGGCAGGCGTCCACCGCCTATGAAATAGACAACTATGCGGGCTTCCCCAGGATCAACGGCACGGAACTCGCCATGAAAATGGAGGCCCACGCAAAGGAGGCCGGCGCTGCGTTCGCCTTTCAGCCGGTTGAAAGGGCGGAGCTTGCGGGCGAGGTGAAGCGTCTGTACAGCGGCGCCGACGTTTTGGAGGCGAAAGCCGTAATCCTGGCGACTGGCGGAAAAAAACGCAAACTGGGCCTGGCTGACGAAGCGCGCCTGACCGGTTCCGGCGTTTCCTACTGCGCGACCTGTGACGGAGGCTTTTTCCGGGGCCGGACCGCCGCGGTCGTCGGCGGCGGCAACAGCGCGCTGGAAGACGCCCTGTATCTTGCCAACCTGTGCAAAAAGGTCTACATCGTCTACCGCAGGGACAGCTTCCGCGGGTTTAAGAGCCTTGCCGATCAGGTGTTCGCCAGAGAAAACATCGAGGTGCTTTTTCACAGCGAGGTGACGGCTGTGGAGGGCGATTTCCAGGTGGAGCGCATCACTGTCGTCAATGCGCGGGACGGCGCGGCTCGCACGCTTGCGGTCGACGGCCTGTTTATCGCAATCGGCATGGAGCCCGCCAACGATATTTTTGCCGGCGGCCTGCAGTTGGATGAGCGCGGCTTTATCTCGGCGGGAGAGGACTGTAAAACCAGCCTGCCCGGCGTGTTTGCTGCGGGCGATATACGCACAAAGCCGCTGCGGCAGATCATCACCGCTGCGGCGGACGGCGCCGTGGCGGCAATGGCCGCCTTTGAATACACCAGCGGAAAACAGGGGGGACTGAGATGAGGGAAATACAGGCCGAAGCAGTCGCGCAGGCTGTAAGCCGCCTGTGCGTTGAAGCCAATCACACGCTTCCGCAGGATATCGTCGACGCCTTGGAAAAATCCGCCGCAGCGGAAATATCCCCGGCGGGAAAGAGCGCGCTGGAACTGCTTCATGAAAACGCGGTGATCGCCAGGCGCGAACAGCGTCCTATCTGTCAGGATACGGGCATGGCCGTTGTTTTTCTGGAAATCGGACAAGATGTACATATCGCGGGCGGCAGCCTCTATGAGGCCGTAAACGAGGGCGTACGCCGCGGTTATGCCGCGGGGTATCTGCGCCTGTCTATTGTGCGCGACCCGCTCCTGCGGGAAAATACGGGGGATAACACGCCTGCTGTCATCCATACGGACGTCGTGCCCGGGGATCAGCTTCACATTACCGTTTCGCCGAAAGGCTTCGGCAGCGAAAATATGAGTTCGGTAAAGATGTTCACGCCCTCCGCCGGCCGCGATCAGATCATGGATTTCGTCGTCGAAACCGTTTCGCGCGCAGGCAGCAATCCCTGCCCGCCGGTCATCGTCGGCGTGGGAATCGGCGGCAATTTTGAACAGTGCGCCCTCCTGGCAAAAAAAGCGCTGCTCCGTCCGGTCGGCAGCCGCAACCCCGTCGAATTCTATGCGCGGATGGAGTCGGACCTCCTGGACCGCGTCAACCGTACGGGTATCGGCCCGCAGGGCTTCGGCGGTGCGGTAACGGCGCTTGCGGTCGGCATAGAAACCTATCCGACGCATATCGCGGGCCTGCCGGTTGCCGTCAACATGGGGTGCCATGTCACCCGTCACGCGTCCGCCACGCTCTAACAGCCGCCCCCTGCCTGCAAGCGGAGTCGGCGTATGACTCAGAAAAAACGAGGGACTTCCCGCCGGGAAGTCCCTCGTTTTTTTCGGTTCGTCAAGCCGTTTTCATCTGCAGTCTCAGCTTGTCGGAGATCATGGCTATAAATTCTGAGTTTGTCGGCTTGCCCTTTGTCGTGTTTATGCTGTATCCAAAAAGTTTATGGAGCGTGTCAATATTGCCTCTGTCCCAGGCAACTTCAATCGCATGCCGGATTGCGCGTTCCACACGAGAGGGGGTAGTCTCGTATTTTTTGGCAATGTTGGGATATAAAACTTTTGTAATCCCGCTGAGCATGCTGTTGTCTTCGACAGTCATCTGAATGGCGGAGCGCAGATAGTGATATCCTTTGATATGCGCGGGTATACCCACATCGAGTATCAGCTCGGTAATGCGCCTTTCCAGGTTTTGGCTGGTAAGCGGCTTTTGCGAGAGGGGACTGGAGGACGGCTTCATGGGCATGGAAGTCTGGCAGCACTGGCAAATGCGTTCGCAAAGAGTGTCCGGATCAAAGGGCTTTGGGATAAAATGCGCGGCGCCTGATTTTGCTGCGGACCGCATAATCCCATCGTTTGCAAAGCTGGTAATTACAATAAAAGAAGGCGGCTGTTCTAAATTGAGATTTTCCGTCTCCCGCATTACCTTCAGGCCGTCAATCACCGGAAGGGCCGTGTCCAGAAGAACCACGTCAGGCTTCATTTCAGAAATGGCGTTGAGCAGTTCGTATCCGTCTGTTGCTGTGACGCAAACGTCGAATCCCTTTTGTCGAAGGAACTCGCTGGTGCTTGCATTGAACTCTGCGTTTGTGTCTGCGATTGCGACTTTAATCTTGTTGTCCATTTATAAAATCCCTCAATAAAATTGATTACAGACAGAATATTACCATATTTTGGTAATAGATGCAAGAGCTTTTTGGAAAAAATTAGAAATTATTAGTAGTACATCATGTAAAATGTAATACTTTAGGGGGGTAGCTCTATTTTACACCAGAATCCGGTAAAAAGCTATACGAATTTTTAAAAAAACTCATTTAAGTAGGCACAATTAAAGTAATGCAGAAAAAGCGTCCGAGGCTGTCCCGGACGTTTTTCTGCATTTTAAGCTGCGTTTTGCGAATCAATCGCCAACATATTTTCAATGAAGATACCATAACCCATCGTCGGGTCGTTAATCAGCACATGCGTCACCGCGCCAACCAGTTTGCCGTTTTGAATAATGGGGCTGCCGGACATTCCCTGTACAATACCGCCGGTCTTTTCCAGCAGCGCCTCGTCAGTAATCTTTATGACCATATTTTTGCCCTGTGAAGAACTGCTCTTGTTTATGCTTTCAATCATGGCTTTGTATTCGGAAACCTGCGTGCCGTTGGTGGTACAGCGTATCGTCACCTCGCCGACTTCTACCTGCTCGTTGGAAGCGATGGGAATCGCCTGCTGACTGAGCAGATTTCTGTCTTCCGTCTTGCCGAATACCCCCTGTGAAGTGTTCTGGAGCAGGCTTCCGTATTGTACAAATTCGTTGAACGATCCCTCAAGCTGCCCCGGCGCTCCCTTTTGGCCCTTGATGACGGAAGAGATGTTCGCGCCGATTACGTCGCCTGCCGCAAGCGGCATCAAAACGCCCGTATCCACGTCTGAAATTCCGTGTCCAAGGCCGGCGAAATGTCCGGTCTGCGGATTGAAATACGTGATCGTGCCGATTCCGGCAGTGCTGTCCCGCACCCACAGTCCAACTTTGTAGCTGTCCTGCGCCGCACTTTTCTGCGGAGATACGTTGACGGTAAATGTTGTGTCGTTTCGCTTGACCTCAAATACAACCTGCTTGCCGTTACAGGCGGAGACGATTTTGGATATATCCCGGTTTGAAGTGATTTTCTCACCGTTTACGGAAATAATAATATCCTTGGTTCTGATTCCCGCTTCATACGCCGGATTTCTCATTCCATCCGCCGTTTCAAACGCCGTCATATCCACAACCATCACGCCGTCGGTATAAAATTTCACACCGAACGCCTGTCCGCCGGGGATCAGCATCAGCTCGGATGCTTCGCTGTTCACATTTGTCTGCACCGCGCCGAACAGATTTTTGCGGTTTCTGTCGGCAACCTCCGTCGCGCCAGCGAGCGCTTCCGCGGAAGTGCTGTTACCGGGTGATAAAACCGCGGGCAGGCTGACCGCAAGCCCGGTGGCGCCCATACAGACCGTGATCGCGAACGCAACCAAACCCGTAATAGGCTTTTTCTTTTTTTTCTGCAAATTGCGACCTCCTTTCGGGGCTAATTTATCTTTTCCGATGTCCGGAGGCAATATCCTGTATTTTTTACATTAATATATTGAAATTCATAGTATTTATGGTATAATTACAATAATATTCTTGTGTTGGAATATTCGTTTTTTCGTACGATTCTAAAGGCAGAAAGAGCGGGTGAGAGGCGTGCGCGTCGCGGTTGTCGGGTCCAGAAATGCAGACGAGAGTTGTTATTCGCTCGTATGCAGGCACATCCCGTGCAACGCGAGCGAAATTGTGAGCGGCGGCGCCGCCGGGATAGACAGCCTGGCCAGGCAGTATGCAAATGCGCAGAACCTGCCGCTGCGTGTCATCCGCCCCGATTACACCGGAAGAGAACTGTACGAAAAAAGGCGGGCTCCGCTCGCGCGCAACCGAAAGATCGTGGAATATGCCGACGTCGTGATCGCCTTTTGGGACGGCAAATCCAGCGGCACTGCGTACACGATCGAGTATGCGCGTAAATGCGGGAAACCGGTTCAGGTCATTCTGATAAAGAAGGAGCAGTATGCGGAACATACTTCTGAATAAGCATGTCATTCTGGCTGGCCATTACGGCAGCGGCAAGACGAATATCGCGGTATCCATGGCCTACGCGCTGCGCGCGGAGGGGAAGCGGGTCGCGCTGTGCGATGTGGATATTGTCAATCCCTATTTCCGCGCGGCGGACGCGGTCCGGCCGATGCGCGCGGCCGGCATAGAGGTGGTCGTTCCGGAAACGGCGAATACAAACCTGGACACGCCGCTCATTCCCGGTACGATTCAGGCGGCGTTCACCAACCGGTTTGATCATGTGATCTTCGACGTAGGCGGAGACGACGCGGGCGCAATCGTGCTTGGAACCTATCGGGATAAAATTGCGGGGGACGGATATACCATGCTCTATGTCGTCAATCCCTACCGTCCGCTGACAGAGACTCCGGAGCAGGCGGAGGAAGTGATGCGCGAAATCGAGGCGAGCTCCCGTTTGCGCGTGAGCGGACTTGTCAACAATGCAAACTTGGGCGAGCAGACCACCTGGGCCGACATTGAAGCCGCCGCGCCGTACTTTGACGCACTTGCGTCACGCACCGGTTTGCCGGTGTTTTTTACAACCGTTATGATTCCGTTGGAACCGGACGCGCAGCGTCCTGACCATATATTTTCCATTCAGAGGCACACAAAAACATATTTTTAGGGAGGCGAACAAAGTGGCGAAATTATAGATCGGAAGAGCACACGTCTGAACTCCAGTCACACAGTGATCTCGT
>CAJLRT010000040.1 GCA_905209135.1 uncultured Eubacteriales bacterium | reverse complement strand
CTGCTCGAACGGCTGATGCGGGAGGATTTCCAGATTGCGCTCAACTATATCCGCTTTCTGTCCGGCCGCATCTACTACCTGAACGCGCGCATACACAGCATTTCCGGCGCGCACACCGAGCGGGCGCTGGCCCGGTACCTGTGCGGCGAGTATGAGAACGCCGCGGACGGGGATACTGTAAGCGTGCGTCCGTCCTTTGCGGAGCTGGCAAAGCGCCTGAATATGGGCCGCGCCTCGCTCTACCGCGCCCTGGACGCGCTGGAGGGTCAGGGGCTGATTCAGAAGCAGGGACGGCGGATTACCATTCTGGACTCCGCCGGCCTGAAAGCCCTGTAGGCCCCCGATAACAGCCGGGCGCGGCGCCCGGAGACGCGCCGGGACATGGGACGCGGACAGGCCCGCGTGCCGTCCGCCCAGCGCGGTGCGCCGAAGCGCCGAAGCGGCGGCCGGGAGGTGCTGTGCGCAGCCCGCCTGTGCGCCGACTGATTTTGCTTTCTTTTATATTTCAATATATCAATGGAGGAAATCACCATGAAACACATGCAGAAAATCCTGTCCGTACTCGTGCTGCTGGCCCTGTGCTGCGGCCTGTTCGCGGCCTGCGGCGGCGGGACCGCTTCCCAGACGGAGAGCCAGAGCTCGTCGTCCCAGTCCGAAAGCCAGCCCCAGCCCGAAACCGTGGAAAAGACGGCGGTGCGCGTCGGCCTCATCAAGGGCCCGACCGGCATCGGCGCCGTTCAGCTCTGGGACAAGAGCGACCGGGACGAGACCAAAAACGATTACACCTTCTCCCTCGCCGCCGCGCCGACCGACATGGTCAGCCGCGTAGCCGCGGGCGAAGTGGACATCGCCGCGCTCCCGACGAATACGGCCGCGGCCCTCTACCGCAAGACCAGCGGCAACGTCCAGCTCCTGGCGCTCAACACCGAGGGCGTGCTCTATATCCTGGAAAACGGCGACGGCATCCAGAAGATGTCCGACCTGCGGGGGAAGACCATCTACGCCAACGGCCAGGGCGCAAACCCCGAATATGTGCTCAACTACCTGCTGCGTGAAAACGGCCTTACGCCGGGCGAGGATGTAACGGTTGAATTCCGGGACGCGGATGAGATCGCCACCCTGATGGCTGCGGGCGAGATCGACGTCTGCATGCTGCCCGTGCCGAACGTGACGAGCGTGCTGATGAAAAACGCCGACGTGCGCATTGCGCTCGACCTGACCGAGGAGTGGAACGCGCTCGACAACGGCAGTATTCTGACCATGGGCTGCGTCGTCGTGCAGAAAGCATTCGCCGAGCAGAACCCCGAAGCTGTCGCGGCGTTTCTGGAGGAGTACAGAGAGTCCGTCGAATCCGTAGCCGCCGACCCCGAGGCCGCGGCGCCGCTTGTGGAAAAATACGAGATTACGGGCAGCGCGGCCATCGCCAAGGCCGCCATACCCGACTGCAACCTCGTCTGCATCACGGGCGCGGACGTCAAGGCGTCCATTGAGGGCTATTACAAGGTGCTGCAGCAAGCGGATCCTACATCCATAGGTGGTGAACTGCCCGGTGACGACTTCTACTACACAGCCGAATAACCGGAGCCGCGCGCGGCGCGTGCTGCTTTCCGCAGCGCGCGTCGCCGCGGCCCTTGCGTTCTGGGGCCTGATCTGGCAGGGCGCGGCCATGATTGTGAACCAGGAGCTGATCGTGCCGCGGCCGCTGACCGTGCTCAGACAGCTCCTGGACCTCGGCGCGACCGCCGGCTTCTGGCAGGCCGCCGGCGTTTCGCTGCTGCGCATTTTCATCGGCTATGTGCTGGGGATTGCCGCCGGCGTGCTCGCCGCTTTCCTCACGAGCACATTCCGCGCCGCGGACTGGCTGCTTTCGCCCGCCATACGCGTGGTGCTGGCGACGCCGGTCGCCTCCTTTATCATTCTGAGCCTGCTGTGGATCGGGCACACGCGCGTGCCCGCCTTTATCTCCATGCTCATCGTCATCCCCATCGTATGGGCCAACCTCTGCACGGCGGTGCGCGAGACGGACCGTGACCTGCTCGAGATGGCGCGCCTGTTCCGCATGAAAAAATCGCGGGTGCTGCGCCTGATTTACATCCCCGCCGCGATGCCGTCCTTCCGCGCGGCCTGCCTGACCGCGCTGGGGCTTGCCTGGAAGTCGGGCATTGCGGCCGAGGTGCTCTGCCTGCCCAAGACGGCGGTGGGCACCCAGCTCTACTATTCCAAAATCTATCTGGAGACGCCCGCCCTGTTCGCGTGGACGATCGTGGTGATCCTGCTCAGTTTCCTGCTGGAAAAGGGGATCACGCGCCTGTTCTCGCTCTCCGCCGGGCAGAGGAAGGAGGGGCGGCATGCCAATAGCTGAAAGGGAAATCGAACTGCGCGGCGTGTCCCTGACCCTGGACGGAAAGGCCGTGCTGTCGGGGCTGAATCTGCGCCTGCCCGCCCGCGGCGTGACCTGCCTGACCGGGCCCTCCGGCTGCGGAAAGACGACGCTGCTGCGCCTGATTGCGGGACTGGCGCGGCCGGACGCCGGTGAAATCACAGGCGTGCCGGAGCGGCCGTCTTTCCTGTTCCAGGAGGACCGGCTCATCCCGTGGCTGACGGCGCGCGGCAACGTGCTCGCCGTGCTCCCGACCTCCGAACAGGAGCGTGCCGGCGCGTTCCTGCACGCAGTGGGCCTGGGCGGGGAGGAGGAGAGCTATCCGGACGCGCTCTCAGGCGGCATGCGCCGTCGCGTGGCGCTGGCGCGCGCGCTCGCCTACCGCGGCGGGATCCTGCTGCTGGACGAACCGTTCAAGGGCCTGGACCCCGCGCTGATGGAACAGCTCGCCGCACTGATTCTGCGGCAGGACCGGCCGGTGCTCGTCACCAGCCATTCCGATCGCGAAATGGACCTGCTCGGCGGACGGATCATCCGCTTTACAGGGCCGCCGCTCGCCCCGCTCGGCTGACGCGGCGGACGGACGGCGCGGCGCTGTGCACGGCACAAAAAAGGCGGAGCCTGCTTTTGCGGGCTCCGCCTTGTGCATGGTAATGTCAGATCAGCTCCGCCATCGGCTTCCCGTCCGCCTGCGGCATGGACGCGCCCAGCATGGCCGCGAACGTCGGCGCCTGGTCGATGACGTATCCGTGCGCCAGCGTCACCTTGTCTTTCCGGTAGGGGTTGCGCACGATCAGGCAGGGCTGCGTGCCCTTTTCCGGGCAGTGGCCGTGCGAGCCGGCGCTGCTGCGGTAGTCCGTCCCCGAAAGGGAGGACAGCACCTCGCCCTGCAGGTCCGATACAAAGCCCGTGTCGCCGTCCGTTTCCAGTATAAAGCTGAACTCCCCTTTCAGCCCGTACCGCGCCATCAGCTCCTCTTGCTCAAACAGCTCGGAAAAGCCCAGCTCCTCCCTGTGGTCCAGGAAGAAACGCTTTGCCCGGGCCAGGTTCCCGGCGCTGGCGTCTTTCAGGTACACCGGGCAGCACAGCCCGGAGCCGTGGCAGTAGATTTCATAGTCTTTCAGCGTGCCGTCCGGGTGCAGCGTCAGCAGGCCGTGCTGCGCCAAAAGCACGTTCGGCCTGCAGGTGCGCGTGATGTTGATCTGCCCGTGGTCGCTCGTAATGCAGAGGATGGTTTTTTCCCACAGCCCCGTATCCTCCAGCGCTTTGATGATATAGCCGAGGCCCCGGTCCAGCGCCTCGTAGGCGGGGCGGATGCGCTCGTTGAACACGCCCAGCGCGTGCCGCTCCGCGTCGATGACCGTCCAGTGCGTAATCATGAGGTCCGGCTGGTGCAGATAGATCATCTGCTCGCAGGCGCGGGCGGAAAACTCGTCCCAGTCGTAATAGTGGGGGAGGGTCCACGCATCCCTGCAGCGTTCGTACAGCCGGCCGGTATAGATGCCGGGCGTGCTGGTTTTGACAAGCTCGTCCTCCAGATTGTCATAGTGGCCGTGCGGGCCGCCCACGCCGGGGCGCGTAATCACCCAGTCCGCCTGCGCGCCGCGGATCAGCGGCCAGAACACAAGGGCAGTGGTTGCGCCAACCTGGGCGGCGCACTCCTGCGCAAAGGTGGGGACCCGGATATCCGACGCGTCGTCAAACCACTGCGGCACCGCCGCATAGGGCTGAAATTTCTCGTTGATCACAACGCCGTGCTTTCCCGGGCGGCACCCGGTCTGGATGGTAGTGTGTACCGAGTGCGTCAGGGACGGGTATGTAGTGAGGTTGCGCTCCACGACGGACGACTCCTCCAGCACGCGGCTGAAATTCGGCAGCGTTTTCATGATTTCCAGGTCCTCTGTTATAAAGGTGTCGATGGAAATCACAAGCAGTTTCTTTTCCATTGTTCCTTCCTCGCAATCTATATTAAAATATTTTGAAAAAACAAACTGAAAAGGGCGGCGTGCGGAAAACGATGCCTTGCAGCACAAAGCGGCCGCGCAGGAGATATCCCGTAAAGAAGCACTTCTATTCTGGGCGTGTTTCGGGTTTTGGCGTCAAAATCCGCTGCCCGCTGTATAAATACATCAATAAACAGGAGCGAAGAGCAGCTCCTGTTTATTCATTCACTGAATGTGTTTCAACGTTTGCTCTACTCTCTCTGATATTTTAACTGTTTCGAGGCCAAATACAGAGGTGTGCAGCGTGTCATGTATCGGCTTTTTCCAAACTTCATCTATACTGTCTATTCCGTTTGCCATACCCAGTACGGAACCCACTGTCGCACCATTGCAATCCGTGTCAAACCCGGTTTCAACCGCCATACAGATGGATTTTCCGAAATCACCCTTACCGTAAAGCAGGGCGGCGGCAACAATCATCGCATTCGATATGGTATGGCACCAGTCATGCGCGGAATATTCATCATAACGGTTATGGATGGCCGCAAAACAATCTTTGGAGGACACACCGTTTTCAAAATCCGTCAAAACATCGGTTATCGCTTCATACAGTCTGGAAGTGTAGGGAATCTGTGCAAGTCCGCCTAAAATGATCTCTTTGATATTATCGGTGCAGGCGGCGACTGCAAGCATCGCCGCAACAAACATTTCACCGTATATACCGTTTTTGACATGGGAAATAGATGCGTCCCGAAATGCCATTTCAGCGGCAAGTACGGGATTGCCGGGATTGATATATCCGAAATAATCCCCTCGAATCTGCGCACCGATCCATTCGCGGTACGGATTTTTGTATTTGGCGGATTCGGGCGGCTCGTATCCTTTTACAAAATTGCAGAAAGCGACTCTTTCGGCAGTGCAGTATGAATCTTTGCTCTGCAGCGTCAGCCACGCTCTTGAAACATCGTAAGGGGTAAAATCCCTGCCGTATATGTCGATGACCTGCTGCGCCAGCACAACGTAATTTGTATCGTCATCCACAGGCATGCCGTCGACCTTGTCTGCATAGCACCTGTTTGCAAGCCGAAATCTGTATTTGCCTATGATATGATCGCTCAAATCGCTGTGCAAAATATATCTATACATGGGATAATTATTTGTTTCTTTCAAAAAGGGAATCAACTCATCTGTTTTGATCCCCTCAACCGTTTTCCCCAAAAGGCATCCGCAAATCCTGCCCATCCACGCTCCGTGAATTTTTTTGTCCAGCGGTTCTGCGCAAACAGGATGCTGCAACGGTTCATTTTTACTTAAATTTTTAATTTCATCCAGGGTAGACGGCTCTATATATGTATAGTTTTCTGCCGTTTTTGCATTAAATACAACATCAAACAGAACATCCGCAAGTTTCTTCTTTGTTTCGTTTTTGGGAAGCCGGGACACCGCCGAAAACACATCTGCATACGCAGCCAGATCCAAACCCTCTTCTATGGACTGCCGATACTCCGTAAGCAGACCGGCAGAATAGGATTCCCATTCGTGCATATTGGCATACTTGGGTTTCAGGGTCTTGTTGTAATTCAGTTCTTCCGTAACACGAGCGTCGCTTCTCAACACTAATGCGTCCAGCGAAACATCAAAATATTTCGATATTTTAATGAGCTTTTCAAGCTCCGGCACAGAGAAGCTGTTTTCCCATTTCTGCACAGATTGCCTTGTAACGCCAAACAATTCTGCAAATTGTTCCTGAGACATATTTGCAGCAGTACGCAATTTACTGATCATATCTCCGACAGCCATAATCGACACCCCATTCTTGAATTTTCTGTATTGTATCATAATAAGGACGGCAGATACAATAAACCAATGGGTGCAATTTATGCAACCTGCAGTTGTCAATATAGTAAGGACACTCGTCCTTACGGCGAGTGTCCTGTGCGCGCAGCTTATCTCACTGTTCGGCCAAAACCGAGCCGGTAACGGCGTCTATGACGTAAGAGCGCGCCTGATCGCCGACCGTGCCGTCGCACTGATAGGCGGCCCTGCCCTCATAGTCGGTCGTATAGCACTCGAGAATCGTGAACTGGGGCTCAAGCTCCAGGATAATCGCCTGCGCGGCGTCGGCCCCGATCTCTCCGGCGGCGGGCTGCGCCGCTGAGGCGGACGACGACGCCTGCGTCTTGCCGGCTTCCTCCGCGCTGTCCGCTCCGGCTTCGGCCATATTGAGCACAAGGCCCGTTTCCGCATCTATTTCAAATGTGTATTCCCTGTCGTCCTGCTGCAAGGTTCCCTCGTAGAGCGCCAGTCCCTTGTCCGTCGTCAGATCCAGCCCGGACAGTTCCGCCTGCGGCATCTGTTCCAGCGCAATCCGCTCGGCTTCCTGTTTGCTGATCATATCCGGGTTGCCGCCGCAGGCCGAAAACAGGGCCAGCGCTGATGCGGCGAGCAGGGGGACGGCAAACAGCCGCAGTTTCCCAAACCGCTTCGCGGGGCTTATCATCTCAATCGCTCCTTTGATTTGAACTTCTTGCAATTCGGTTACAAAATAACTGACACAGTAATTATATGGTTCCGGTATGCAAAATGCAAGCGTTATTTTGAATTTCTGCAAGATTTAATCTTATTCTTTGTTGTTTTCATGAGACTTATCCTGTTAATAATTACAAAATGATTACAGCGGGGCGGCGGTTTTCCTCCTTGTTTTTTCGGGCCGGGATATGGTATGATATTTAAAAATACAAAAGCGGAGGGATTGTTCATGAGAGTGGATCAGCTTTCCATGCACGGCTTTGACAGGGGCGCGGCGGACCGGATTGGGCGGGCGCTGCGCGGGATTGTCGAGCGCGGCTTTGCGCCGGGGAATTCCATCGCCATCGGCCGGGGCGGGGAACGCGTTTATGAGGAGTACTGCGGCTATGCCGACCTGGCGCGCACGGCGCCGGTGGATGAATCGACGAAGTTCCGCGTCTATTCGATGACGAAGGTGGTGACGGCGGTCGCTGTCATGCAGCTTTGGGAACAGGGCGTGTTCTCACTCAACGACCCGGTATCGGCCTACATCCCGTCTTTCGCCGCGCCCAGAGTCGGCGAGCGGCGGGCCGACGGGAGCTGGGGACTGCGCCCGGCTGCCCGGGAGGTTACGGTGCGCGACCTGTTGACGATGACCTCCGGTATCCCCTATACGGGCGACGACCCGGCCGGGCGCGGCATGGACGAGCTGGTCCGGCGCTGGCGGGCGGAGGCGCTGGCGGGCAGGCCCTGGGACACGGTGCGCGTCGCGGAGGAGGTCGGCCGGCTGCCGCTCATGTTCGACCCGGGCAGCTACTATAACTACGGGTTCTCGTTCGATATTCTCGGCGCGCTCGTGCAGGTGTGGACCGGGCTGACCCTGGCGCAGTACTGTGAAAAGAACATCTTCCGCCCGCTCGGCATGCGGAACTCCGGCTTTCTGCCCGGAGAGGCCGGGACGGTGGCGGAGATGTGCGCGTTCGGCCCGGACGGGCGGCTGACGCACGCGGACGAGGTGGGCACGCCATCTGTGGACGCTGTCAACTGGGGGCCGCCGCACTTCTTTTCGGGCGGCGCGGGCATGATCTCGACGCTCGGCGACTACTTCCGGTTTACCCGCGCGCTCGCGCTCGGCGGCACGGCGGACGGCGTGCGCCTGCTCGGCAGCCGCACGCTGCGGCTGATGTCCGCGCCGCACCTGAACGAACGGCAGCTCCCCGGCTACAACCAGGGCGACTGCTGCGCTTTCGGGCCCAGCTACAACTACGGCTTCGGCGTGCGCGTCATGACCGAGCCGGTCCACGGCAGTTCGGTCAGCAGCGTCGGCGAATGGGGCTGGTCGGGCGCGCTCGGCACCTGGATGGCGGTCGACCCAAAGGAGGACCTGTACTTCGTCTATATGCACCAGCACACGCCCGCCGACCACGACCTGTACATGCCGAAGCTGCTCGCGGCCATCTATTCTTCGCTTGTCTGAACGACTGCAACAGGCCCGCATGTTTCCGCGCCCGAACCGGGCGGGGAATGTTCGGGCCGTTCCCCGGTATGTGCGCCATCGAGGCTGCCCCGAAACGGCAGCCTCGATTTTTTGGCCTTTACGGCCTGCGGGAAAAGCCGGGCGGCCTTGCGTATTTGGCGGGCGCAGGGCGCGGGGCGCGGGTGCGGGGCGCAGGGCGCGGGCGCGGGTACGGGCGCGGGCGCGGGCACAGACGCAGGGCACAGGCGCG
>CAJLRT010000039.1 GCA_905209135.1 uncultured Eubacteriales bacterium | reverse complement strand
GGGATGCGATGCTAGATAATACGACTGATATTGCTGCGCTGGCGGCCGCCCAGCCTATTGATGCCGAGACAACTTGGCTTCTGTGCGTCGGACTATTTAATAATGGTTATAACAACTATTTCAGGCTAAAAGACTTTGAGATGGCAAGCCGGGTTAAATTTGTCCGGGAACTGGGGGAACCATACGACGGAGGATGGGTTTTGTCAAATGCGCAGCCGGGTTACACGGTTTTTGAATCTGAAATGGGCGGTTACCTGTATATGTTTTTAGGTCACCTGACAGATACAGATGATATTCAGCTAAAAAGCATTATTTATGTATCGCACAGGATGAGCATAGAGGAATTCGCCTCATTAAACGCGGGAGACAGCATAGACAAGGTTGCGCAGATTGACCCGGTAGCCTATTATACAAAGCGGAATCTGGAGCTTAGTACGGTATCTCGGGAAACATATCATTTGTGTACGGATGGACTGCTGAAAATACAATATGTTATGGATAGTGAAGACATTACCATTGAAGAAATGACCGTATACGAAGATTTTATTCTACCAAATTTGGCTTACAGTGATGATCCTGATATACAGAATAGTGCGGAAAGAAGATATGACTTCACGATTCTCCCGCAGGATTACCCGCCGGAGGCCTAGCGTTTCCATATCATAACGCCAGGACATCATGTATTGACAGGGGGCCCGCTGCCGAAACTTGGCAGCGGACTTCCCTGTATGCCCTTGCAGTCCAACACCGGCCGGCAGACGATTTATATTACGGATTTCATCCGCATTCTTGCGCTACTATGTCCACGCAAGCCTGTACCGGACCGTACGCGAACTGCGCGGGCTGCGGCTCCGGGCAACTATCACTTTATGGTACAGACGAATACTGGAGGGTGGGCAGACAAAAACCTAACTGGACCATCCCAAAACTGGGGGAATATTAACCCCTCTGCAGCCGGAAGTTATTGGAATGATGTTGCAGGAGCCTCCTATGTCACCATGGCTTTATACTATGCTGTTCGGTAAATAGCTTTAAGGAGTTTCAAAATGAGAAAATTATTTGTTTTATTTTTAATTGTTGTTTTTTGCTCAGCGTGCAATAAAACTATGATCGCGGATAGCAATACTTCTTTGACAACCGAGACCGTTTCCTCCAGTGAAAGCACATCCTCTAATATGGATTTCACAACTCCTGAAAGGTGGTCGGAAATAAAGGAGAGCAAGATTCATTCCATGGTGGAACTGTACCCGGATGTAGAGATTATCCTTCAGGAAAAAGACACTGTCCCCGTTGATTCTATTTCTGTAAATGGTGCGTATACGCTGCCCGTTATAACAAATGAAACGCCGCTGGAAGACTTGATCCCCGTATTGAAAGGCGGTATGTATGTTGTCGGTGCAGAAACAATGAATACCTATGCCTCAGAACAGTTGTTTCCGGATAAAAACTTTCACATCTCTCACATATTAGAAGAAAAGAAAATTCCCGTCACATTCCTGCGCAAGATGAGAGACGGATATTATTATTCCGTATCGAAAGTGGAAAACGGCGGCTATGCATACTTCTTTTTCGATCGCACACTTGATCTGACTTCCATGGAATATGTTACAGACGATATGACCGACGTTTATCTGGTCGGCTGCTTATACGTCGAGCAAGTACATAAGTCGTCCGATTTTTCTGCGATCAAAACAGGGGATTCTCTGGAAGAAGTATTGAAAATCGACCATTCTGCTATTACTTTAAAACAGTGGAACAAATGGAGTCAGGAAACAACCGGAAAAACGATGCGCCGGGGCATAACCAATCATTTGCTGGAAGATGGTTTGATAACGATTCAATATGCCAACCAAGGCGGAGAGCTTGTCGTCGTTAACAAAATCTATTCAGAAGACTATAAATTCAAATCCCCCTTCTTCGCTACCAGCTATGAACGGGATTACAACATCTTCCCGCAGGACTACCCGCCGGAGGCCTGATTTCAGGACAACACGCGCCGCCCGCACTATACATTGCGCTCAAACGCAGCCCACAGCCCGATTACTGGCTGTTGATCCAGCAACGAGGTAAATTAGTATGGTCAAAAAAACCCTTGCAATCATCCTTATTGTAAGTGTACTCTTGCCAGGCGGCTGTGCCAGCCAAAATATAAGCCAGCCGGAAAGCATTTCCAGCTCTTCGTACCATTCCTCATTTCGCGCTGATTCGAGCGAAACATCTGCCTTTTCAGAATCATCTGGCATGTGGCCGGCCGCTGAAATATCGGACTATTCGCCGCAGGAATTTCATCCCAGCGCCAGTGTACCTGAAAAATGGGAAGATATTCATGTCCAAGAGCCTTTGAAACGAGAAATTTCGGCAGTGCAGGATACGATTACAGTGAACGGAGAATATGCGGATATTTTTCCCCTGATCACAAATCAAACGCCTTTAGTAGATGTAATGTCTCCGATGGATTTTAACAGGATGACTGCCATACAGGAAAACTGTGAGAAGTTTTATATTATGCCGGAATATCATATTACAAAAAGTATTGACTTTGTTCCAATCGGATTTTTGCGTCAGGTAGAAGACGGGCGATACTATTCTGTAAACAAGCTTTATGATGGCGGATACGCATACTTTTTCTTTGAGCGTGAGATGGATCCGGAAACGCTGGAATATGTGACGGAGGATTTGACAGATGTATATCTGACCGGCTGTGTGTACATGGAAAAAAAGCTGGCTATATCGGATTTCTCCGGACTGGAAATCGGCGATTCCATCGACAAGGTGATTGCCGTGGACAACGCTGCTTCGGTACTGAAAGAGTGGGCGAACTGGTATAAAAGCATATTAAAATCTGGATTTGAGGACGGCGTGACAAAACATATTTTAGCGGATGGTCTTTTGGTGATCTATTATGATTACAACGGAAAAGAGCTCGTTATCGGCGATATGGAGTTTAGCGAGGATTTTGTATTTGAAAACGAAACGATGGGGATAGCTACCGCATATCCCAAAAAGTTTTCCATCCTCCCGCAGGACTACCCGCCGGAGAGCTAGATCAGCGCACAGGGGCGCGGCATTCAGCCGCGCCCCTGTCATTTGGTATGCGCTACGGGCAGCGATCAATGGGCGGGGGCAGCTCGACCGTGCGGCCGGCAAGGCCGCCCAGTACGGGGTCGTCCGCGGGAATACCGAACTCGATCCGGCTTGCAAACAGCGCCTGCCAGCGCAGGTCGAGCGCCCGGTTGAGCGCCCGGTCCCCGTACTTGGGGTCGCCCGCCACCGGACAGCCGATCCCGGCGAGCTGGACGCGGATCTGATGCGGGCGGCCGGTGCACAGCTCCACCTCCAAAAGGCTTGTGCGCCGGCCCCGCTGCATGACGCGGTAGCGCAGCAGCACCGGCTTTGCGTCCGGCCCGGCCTGTTCCCGCAGCTCGGCGACATTGCGCGCTCCGTCCTTGTGCAGGTTGCCCGCCAGCTCCCCCTCCGGCGGGGCGGGACAGCCCAGCACAAGGCAGCTGTAATACTTGCGGATGGACCGGCCGCGGATATAGGCGTTGAGCGCGCGCAGGGCCGCCGCCGTCTTGGCGGCAAGCACCAGCCCGCCCGTGTTGCGGTCGAGCCGGTTGCACAGGGCGGGCGCAAAGCTCATCTCCGCCGCGGGATCGTACCCGCCGGCCGCCTCCAGATAGCCGAGGACGCGGTTTATCAGCGTGTCCTCCTCCGGCCCGCCGTGGCTGAGCAGTCCCTGCGGCTTGTCGAGCACGAGCACGTTTTCGTCTTCGTATACGACCCGCGGCGGCGGAAATCCCGCATGGCGCGCCGGCGGCGCGGCCTCAAAAAACTCGTCGCCGATATACAGGGAGAGCGTGTCCCCCTCGCACAGCACGTCCCCGCCCCCGGCTCGCTTTCCGTTGCGCTTGATGCGCTTTTTGCGCAGATAGCGGTACATAAGCGCGGGCGGCAGGCGCAGCGATTTCTGCAAAAACCTGTCCAGCCGCTGCCCCGCGTCGTTTCCGGTTATGACGATCTCCCGCATGCCGCCGCCTCCGTTTCTTTTTATATGATATTATAGCATAAAAAAAGAAAATACAAAAGAATTTTACCCGCACCCGCCCGTACCGCATATTTTTTGCAAAAAGGTATTTACGAATACAACTATTAGTTGTATAATGTTGTCAGCGCCGGATTTTCCGTTTGCATATGCCGGCGGCAGGCGCTGGAAATATATGCTCCCCCCTTTTATCGGCCCGTGTTTTGCAGTATAATATATAGAAAGCGCGGCGCGCCCGAACCGCGGGCGGCGCGGCGGCTCCGCATTGAAAGCAAAGGACGAAGAGATGAAGCAGGACAATCCCCATGCAAAACACAGGCAGCGGCTCCGGGAGCGGTTTCTCTCCACGGGGCTGGAAGGGTTTCAGGACCATGAAATTCTGGAACTGGCGCTGTTCTACGTCTATTCCCGGCGGGACACGAACCCCATCGGCCACGCGCTGATCGAACGGTTCGGCAGTCTCAGCGGCGTATTGGACGCGCCTGTCGAAGCGCTGCGCAGGGTGCCCGGCGTGGGGCCGCAGGCGGCGGTGTTTCTGAAGCTGCTGCCCGCCCTGTTCGCGCGCTACGAATCCTCGAAATATGACGGCGTCACCGCCATCGGCAGTCCGCAGGAGGCTGCGGACTACATCCTGCCCCGCTTTATCGGCAAGACGGACGAACTTGTGTACCTGCTCGCCCTGGACGCGAAGCACAAGGTGCTGTTTGCGGATTTCATACACAGGGGCAGCGTCAATGCGGTGGAGATCAACACGCGCCGCATCTGCGAAATCGCCCTCTCCTACCAGAGCACCTGCGTGGTGCTTGCGCATAACCACCCGTCGGGGCTCGCCGTTCCGTCCGAGGAGGATATGATGACGACGCAGGCGCTGGAAAAGACGCTTCTGTCCATGGGCGTAACCCTGATGGACCACATCGTCGTGGCGGACGGGGACTATGTCTCCTTTGCCGAAAGCGGCTTTCTGCTCAAGCAGCGCATGTTCGCCCAGCTCCGCCAGAAAAACCAGCCGGAGGACTCAACCGATGAAATTTGATCTGCACTCCCCCTACCAGCCCACCGGCGACCAGCCGCAGGCCATCGCCGACCTCGTGCGCGGCATAGGCGAGGGCTGCCGCGAGCAGACGCTGCTCGGCGTGACCGGCTCGGGCAAAACCTATACCATGGCCAACGTCATCGCCGCGGTGAACAAGCCCACCCTCGTGCTCGCCCACAACAAGACGCTGGCCGCCCAGCTCTGCAGTGAATTCCGCGAGTTTTTCCCGAACAACGCGGTCGAATACTTCGTGTCCTATTACGACTACTACCAGCCCGAGGCGTACGTCGTGCACACCGATACGTATATTGAAAAGGACATGTCCATCAACGACGAGATCGACAAGCTGCGCCACAGCGCCACCTCCTCCCTGTTTGAGCGGCCGGACGTCATCATCGTCGCGTCGGTCTCCTGCATCTACACCCTGGGCGACCCCATAGACTACAAGACCATGGTCATTTCGCTGCGGCCCGGCATGCAGCTCAACCGCGACGCGTTCATCCGCGCCCTGGTCGGCATCCAGTACGAGCGGGGCGACATCGACTTTCAGCGCAACCGCTTCCGCGTGCGCGGCGACGTGGTCGAGGTGTTCCCCGTCTACTCGGGCGACAACTGCGTGCGCATCGAGTTTTTCGGCGACGAAGTCGACCGGATCAGCGAGATAAACGCCCTGACCGGGGAGCTCAAGGGCGTGCTGAGCCATGTGGCCATCTACCCCGCCTCCCACTACGTCACCTCCAAAGACAAGATGGAGGAGGCCATCACGCGCATTGAAGAGGAGCTGGAGGAGCGGGTCCGGTATTTTGAGAGCAAGGGCAAGCTCATCGAGGCGCAGCGGATCGCGCAGCGCACCCGCTACGATATGGAGATGATGCGCGAGCTGGGCTACTGTTCCGGCATCGAGAACTATTCCCGCGTCATCAGCGGCCGCCCGCCCGGGTCCACGCCCTTTACCCTGCTCGACTACTTTCCCAAGGACTACCTGATGATTATAGACGAGTCGCACGTCACCCTGCCGCAGGTGCGCGGCATGTACGGCGGCGACCGTTCGCGCAAGGAGAACCTGGTCAACTACGGCTTCCGGCTGCCCAGCGCGTTCGACAACCGCCCGCTTAACTTTGAGGAGTTCCAGAGCAAGCTCAACCAGGTCATCTATGTGAGCGCAACGCCGGGCGAATACGAGCGGGAGCGCTCGGCCCGGATCGCGGAGCAGATCATCCGCCCCACCGGGCTTCTCGACCCGCAGGTGGTCGTCAAGCCCACCGCCGGCCAGATCGACGACCTGCTCGGCGAAATACGCAGCCGCACCGAGCGCGGCGCGCGGGTGCTCATCACCACCCTGACCAAGAAAATGGCGGAGGACCTGACCGAATACCTCAAAAACGCCGGCGTCAAGGTCCAGTACATGCACCACGACGTGGAGACCATCGAGCGCATGCACATCATCCGCGACCTGCGCGGGGGCGTGTTCGACGTGCTCGTCGGCATCAACCTCCTGCGCGAGGGCCTGGACCTGCCCGAAGTGGAGCTGGTCGCCATTCTGGACGCGGACAAGGAAGGCTTTCTGCGCAGTGAAACGTCGCTGATCCAGACCATAGGCCGCGCCGCGCGCAATGTGGACGGCATGGTCATCATGTACGCGGACAGCGTGACCCCGTCCATGGAACGGGCCCTGAGCGAAACCGAACGCAGGCGCGCCATCCAGCAGGCCTACAACGAAGCGCACGGGATCACGCCGAAGAGCGTGGTCAAGGAAGTGCGCGACGTGCTCGAAATCACCTCCAGGCAGGACTACAACACCATGCTCGACGGCAAACGCCTCTCGCGCAGAGAGCGCATGGCCCTGATCGCCCGGCTGGAAAAGGAGATGAAGGCCGCCGCCAAAATCATGGAATTCGAGCACGCGGCCTACCTGCGCGACCGGATCAAAGAACTACTTACGGCAAATGAAAAGGAAGAGAAATAACATGCAAAGCAGAGACGCGATTATCGTGCGGGGTGCACGGGAGAACAACCTTAAAAATATAGACGTGGAGGTGCCGCGCGGCAAGCTCGTGGTGTTTACCGGCCTTTCCGGTTCAGGCAAGTCCTCGCTCGCCTTTGAAACAATATACGCCGAGGGCCAGCGCCGGTATGTGGAGAGCCTGTCCTCCTATGCGCGCCAGTTTCTGGGCCAGATGGAAAAGCCCGACGTGGACTCGATCGAGAACCTCTCGCCCGCCATTTCCATCGACCAGAAGACGACCTCGAAAAACCCCCGCTCTACCGTGGGCACCATCACCGAGATATACGACTACCTGCGCCTGCTCTACGCCAATATCGGGCTGCCCCACTGCCCGGTCTGCGGCAAGGAGATCCGCCAGCAGTCGATCGACCAGATCGTCGACCGCATCCTGGCCGCGGGCGACGGCGTGCGCGCCCAGATCCTCGCGCCCGTGGTCCGGGGCCGCAAGGGCGAGTACCACAAGCTGCTTGACGACGCGCGCAAGAGCGGGTTTGTGCGGGTGCTCGTGGACGGAATCCTCTACGACCTCGGCGAGCAGATCCCCATGGACAAGAACAAAAAGCACAATATCGACGTTGTAGTGGACCGTATCGTGATCCAGGAGGACAGCCGCGGCCGCATTGCGGACTCGGCCGAAACGGCCGCCAGGCTGGCGGGCGGGCTGGTCGCGCTCGACATCATCGGCGGCGAGCGCATCCTCTTCTCCCAGAAATACGCCTGTCCCGACCACGACGTGACCATTGAGGAGCTGGTGCCCCGGCTCTTCTCCTTCAACAACCCCTACGGCGCCTGCCCGGACTGCACGGGCCTGGGCACGCTGCTGAAGGTCGACCCCGACCTGATTATTCCGGACAAAAACCTCTCCCTGGCCCAGGGCGCGGTCCGGGCCTCGGGCTGGACGATGAACGGCTCCGCCACCATCGCGGCCATGTACTTCCAGGCCCTGGGCGACGCATACGGCTTTGACCTCGACACGCCGGTGCGCGACATTCCCAGGCAGGGCCTGGACGCACTGCTCTACGGCACGGGGAACAAGAAGCTGAAAATCGCGCGCGAGTTCGGCGGGCGCACCACCTATTATGAAACGCCCTTTGAGGGCATTGTCCACAACCTGGAGCGCCGGCACAGGGAGACGCAGAGCGACGCTTCGCGCGCCGATATCGAAAATTTCATGAGCGCCATCCCCTGCCCCTCCTGCGGCGGACGCCGGCTCAACAAAATGGCGCTGGCCGTCACGGTGGGCGGCCGGAACATCTATGAGCTGACCACGCTGCCGATCAGCGGCCTGCTGCGCTTTTTTGAGGAGCTAACGCTCAATGAGAAAGAGCAGATGATCGCACGGCAGATTCTCAAGGAGATCCGCGAACGCCTGGGCTTTCTCGTCTCCGTGGGCCTGGAATACCTGTCCCTGTCCCGCTCCGCCGGCACCCTCTCGGGCGGCGAGAGCCAGCGCATCCGGCTCGCCACCCAGATCGGCTCTTCGCTGATGGGCGTGATCTATATTCTGGACGAACCGAGCATCGGCCTGCACCAGAAGGACAACCAGAAGCTGCTCGCCACGCTGGAAAAGCTGCGCGACCTCGGCAACACCCTGATCGTCGTCGAGCACGACGAGGACACCATGCGCGCCGCCGACGAAATCGTGGACATCGGCCCCGGCGCGGGCGTCCACGGCGGCTATGTCGTCGCGCAGGGCTCGGTGCAGGACATCATCGCCTGCGAGGAGTCCATCACCGGCCAGTACCTGTCCGGGAAGAAATTTATCCCCGTGCCCGCCGAGCGGCGCGCGGGCAGCGGCCGCAGCCTCATCGTGCGCGGCGCAAAGGAGAACAACCTCAAGAACATAGACGTGGAGCTGCCCCTGGGCACGTTCATCTGCGTCACCGGCGTGTCCGGCTCGGGCAAGTCGTCGCTCGTGGGCGAAATCATCTCCAAGAGCCTGCCCGTCGAGCTCAACGGCGCGGTCAAGGTCCGGCCCGGCAGGTTCGACAGGCTGAAGGGACTGGAGCATCTCGAAAAGG
>CAJLRT010000038.1 GCA_905209135.1 uncultured Eubacteriales bacterium | reverse complement strand
GCGCCGGACGACACGGCGCCGCCGTGGCTCTTTTTTGCAAGCCCCTCCTTCTCCAGGAAGATAAGGTCCTTGCGGATGGTTTCGGTGGAAACGCCAAAGCGTTCGGCAAGCACGCCGACCTTGACGCTTCCCTCTGTAACAAGAATACGGGCGAGCTGGCTTCTTCGCTCCTCCGTAATGGCACCCACGGCAAAACACCAACCTTTTTGAGTGGTTTTCCAAATCTATCACAATTTTAACATTGCTATTTCTTGCTGTCAATAACTTCATGGAAAATTCACGGCAAAGCCGCGGACGGTTTTTCTTCATCCGAAGTTTTGCGGCCGGCAAGCGCGCGACCAAACGGCCGGCGCCGCCGGAATTGGGCGGCGGCGCGCCCCATGCCACTGCTTTTTTGCCTTCCGGGCCCTTGACCAATCGGCGCGGGGACAGTACAATGAAAGATACAAATATCACCGGAGGCCGTCTATGATGAAAAACAACCGCCGCTGTCTGTACCTGGCAGCGGGAATCTGCGCCCTTTTATGCGCCGTCTGCGCATTTTTGCTGCCGGTCATTGCGCAGCGCATCCGAACGCTGGAGGCCGACATGGCGGCGGTAGACGCGTTTTTGCAGCGGCCGCTCGGCACGCCTTTCACAAACCAGGCGGCCCTGGACGCGTTCTCCCGGCCCGCGCCGACCGGGTCGGAAGAGGGCGCGCTGTATGTCTACACAAGCCCGGAGGGCATAGAATTTGTCAGCCAATCCGCCGCGTGGGACGAAACCGGCCTCGAACGGCTCTATGAAGAGCTGCTGCTGAACCAACACGGCGAGGAACTCTATTCCCTGTCCAAGGTCATTGTCTACCCGCAGGAGGACGACGACGCGCTCGCCACCCACGAGCAGACGTCGGAGCGGGACGCCTTCCGCTTGCGCTTCCCCGCCCTGCCCCCGGATTTTGAGATCAGCTTCCAGCGCGACACGGGCGTTATCTCCCTCTACGGAGGAGACCGGAACACGACGGCCGAATCCATGGCGGACAGCCTCAGCCATGAATACGGGCACCATTATACGTTTTACCACATGTTTCCCGGCTTCACACGGGAACAACAGTACCTGGACAGCGAATACTTCAGGCTGCGCGGTCTGGATCCGGAAACCGTGGAGGTATTCTCCCAAAACGACGATTTCTACAACGAAAACCACCACCGTTTCCTGTTTGAAATCGCAGCGGAGGACTACGTCGTGCTAATGGGCTCGCCGAATTCGCGGGCGGTCGGGAACTACTGCGACGTACAGGACAGCCTCTACGATATCACCGGCGAGGAGGAAGTGCTGCGCAACTGTATCGTACAGGAGAATCTCATGCTTCCCATGCCCTATGAGCAGGAGGGGCTGGCCGAATACTTTTACAGCTTTATCGGCCGGCAGCCGCCGCAGACCGGTCCAACACGGGATATGGAAATTGAGATACAGCGCTATTCCGTCGGCTACGATCTTGTCGGCGGGTACAAAACCTTTACCAGCCACACGCTCACTTGGAACAAGGCCTACGGGGACGATGCAATCTACACCCTGGTGACTTATGACGCAGACGACTACGCGAACACGATTGTGCCCATCAAAACCGTGTATCCGGGCGACCCAGCGCGCGCCTATATCGGCAATGTAGTGCTGGACCGCGGCAGCAGCGTGACATACTGCGACGACGGACTCAACGAGGGGACGCGCACGTTTGTGGTGACCGCCGTACTGCCGGACGGCTCGATGTACAAATCCGAACCGTTTGATTATACGTTTCAGGAGGGAGTCTGACCATGAAAAAAAGACTGGTGCTTGCGCTGACCGTTGTCCTGTGCCTGCTGACGGCGGCCGGATGCGTGCAGGCGGACCTCGCCTGCGGCGTAACCGAAGACTGCCGCGCCTATATCCGCATCGATATGCAGGCAGACCTGTCCGGGACGGACGCGGACAGGGCGCAGGAAATACGCGCCGGGCTGCGGCTTCTGGCCTCCTATTACCGCAGTGAACTCGGCTATGACGTGCAGGAGAACCTGGACGGGGAAACCGATCTTGCGCAGGTGCGGATGACGCTGACCCGCCCGGCGGACAGCCACGAGGAAGCATTCGCGCAGCTCAAAGAAATGCTGACAGACGAATCCCTCACCCCTTTCACCACCGTTTCCATGAACCATACCGGCGGTAAGAGCGAACAGGGGTACGCCATGGAGGTCACGCTGGACGCGGATAAAATTCTGGCCACCGCCAACCTGGACGGGCAGCCTCAAAGCTTCCGGGAATTCTGGGAACAGGGCCTGGAACAGAGCGCGTTCACCCTGTCGCTGTCCCTGCCCGCAAGCGAGATCGCGGACGCCTCCGGCGAGGCTGCGCTGGACGGCGCCGCCGCCAGCGTCACCGTCCCCGTCCGCTTCGACGGCCCCACCGAACTGCGGCTCGTCACCCGGGTCCATTACAGCGGCGGCAGGCTCGTCGAAACTCCCTCCGGCAACGCGGTCGGCCATCTCCAGCGCGGGTATGCGGCGGCGCTTATCGCGCTGTGCGTATTCGCCGCGCTGGCCGTATGCTTCGTCGCCGCCGCCTGCCTGCGGAAACGCCGGTCAGGGCAGGGCAAGTTTCCGCCCGGAAATATGCAGGCGTAAAAAAGCAGGGGGAGCGCTCCCCCTGCTTTTTTATGCAAACCGCGCGCTTCCGCCTGTTGAAACGCCGGCGGCGCAGCTCATTCATCGTTTCGGGACGGGCGGCAATAGACGCAGGCCTCCGGTCTGCGCAGCCTACCGGCGGCGAATGATCCGCACAACGGATGAGACCAGGGAACAGCCGACGGCAATCGCCCCCGCGCTCGCCGCAGTCTTTATGCCCTGCGAAACAAACGCCGTCATATCCCCGTCCAAAAGGGCCTCCATCGTGTAATAGACGCCGCCGCCGGGGACCATGGGAATAATTCCGATAATCAGAAAAAGGGTCGCCGGGGTCTTGTGAATGCGCGCAAAGATCTCCGCACAAACAGCGACTACGATTGTGGCAATAAAAAAACGAATCGTAACGGCCCAGGTGCCTTCCCCCGCAAACCTGAACACCAGATAAACAAACCAGCCGATAAAACCGGTCAGCGCGCAGGAAACAATCATTTTCAGTTGCTTTACTTCCAGCATAACGGAAAAAGCCGCGCAAGTCAGAAACGCATAAACGCAGGGCAGATAATCGGCCATTCCATATTCCTCCTTATCCGATCGCAGCGAAAAGCGCTTTCAGCAGCGACATGGGTATCGCAATTCCAATTGCAATTCCAAGGCCGATAATCAGCACTTCAGTGAACTTTGTAAGCGCGGTCAGCGTATCGCCGGCCAATACGTCGCGTATGACGTTTGCGATTGCGACCCCAGGCACCAGCAGCATGATCGTTCCGATAATAATTTTATCAAACTGGAAATACGCAGGGTAGAACGTGTGGCACAAAATCGGTACCACAGCCAGAAAACACCCGGCGACGACATTGGAAAAGAAAAGGTTTGTCCTGCACTTTGCCGCTACGTTCACAGCCAGCTTCGCCGTCAGCCCCGCAACCAATGCGGCAGCCGCATCCCATGCCGTGCCGCCCCAAAAGAGCGTGAAGAAAAACGCGGCCGCGCCGTAGGCCAGGTAACTGGCCCAGCGCGGATACAGAGGGCAATGCTCAATCTCGTGCAGTTCACGCGTTGCCTGCCCAAAATCAAGGACGCCGCCGCATATGTCCCGGCACAGAGCGTTCAAGCGGTTCAAACGCTCCATATTATTGATCGTGCCCCGGACCCGGACCGATTTGGAATAGTTGTGTCCGTCGGCTGAAAAATTGATTAAAATCAGCGAGGGAATTGCAAACACGTTAATCCCGGACATCCCATAGATCTCCAAAACGCGCTGGACCGATTCCTCAACCCGGTAGATTTCCGCGCCGTTGCGCAGCAGCAGTATGCCGAGCTCACAGGTGAAATCCAGCAAATGATCGGGATTGATATCCAAAACCTGTTTTTTGTTCATAGATTCCTTTGTCTCCATATCCAACACCCTGCATGCAATATACGGTTGTCAACCGTCGTGCTCATAAATATCCAAAACCGACTCCGGAACGTCCGCATTCATGTTCGCCGCGCACCGGTGTATTTTTCAAAACGCATGACCGAGCACCTCCATCGTCTGTTTCCCGTATGGTTATTGGAAACCGCTCGCAGGGACTGCGCTCCTCCATGTGCCGGAAAATCCCTGCAATAATCTTACCACAAACAGCGGCCCGATCAAACATTTTCTTTCAGCAAGCACAGGGCGGCCAGGAGAAAAGGCCCGTTTAAGCCGCACACCCAAAGCCGAACTACAAAGGCCCGTTCGGGCCCGCAAACAGAAAAGGATAGCCGCAGAATTCTGCACGCTATCCTCATCTGTCCTCAGGACTCTTCCGGAAACAGCTTCGTACGGCGCTCTTCCATTTCAGTCCGAAACCGCTCATAGTCCGCATTATAGGAAGCCGCCACCGTTTCGTCCGTCCGGCGGTCCGGGATCTGGTAGTGCTCCGTCAAATAATCCGCCAAATACTGTGACGTTTTCACAGCCCCATACGTGTTAATGTGCGTATTATTGTAGAAATCCGTCTGCACATCCACCCCTGCGGCGTCCCATACTTCGTCGAGATTAAAATCCAGATAATCAACGCCATACTCGTCGGCCAGCTGCTGTATGGCCAAATATTGGTCATAGGTCCAGTTCGCCCGCGGCGCGGTCAGCAAAAGCACATCACAGCCCTTTTCCAAACAAGCTTCAATCGCTTTTCTATAATAATATGCCGAGTCCTCATTGACTGCCTTCGGCTGGTCTACCGGAGTCATATTGCGCTGGTCTTCCAATACCTCCAGCTTATAAACAGGCAAATAACCTCTTGTGTAATGGTGTTCCCGTTCAAACGAACTCTCATTGATGGAAGCCCACTGGGCATGATGTCTTATTAAAGGGAAAAGGTACTCGCCAAATGTTTGATAATCGCTTTTTTGAACAATGGCTTGCATTGTTTCCAGCTTTTGTTTCGAAAGCCTGCGGGTATCCAGCGTGGCGCGCAGCCTGGCCTCGTTTTCTTCGGTGTCTACATCATACTCGTCAAATAAGAACATCGTTCCGATGATGACCACTTCAGGGGTCTGATACTCCAGCCCCTCCGCCACGTTAAAATAAGTGATCAGCGGCGCCTGGACGCTTGTACAACGCGAATAGGAGGTAATGCCGCGGGACTCCCACATGACAAGCGGAGATACGCTCACCAGCAGCGAACTGCTTCCCACCGTCATAACATCAATCGAATCCTCAGGAAGAGCATAAAAGGTCTCTGACTGGTTTGTGGTTGTTCCCCAGTACGGAGTCAACAAACGGGTAAAACCGAACCCCAGCGACAAAAACAGCAACAGGAATACGATCGGCTTTGCAACCATTTTCCATTTTCCCATAAAACCTTCTCCTTAGAAACCATTGTAAATGAACAAGTGGAAATCACAATTCAAACGCCCCATCCTTCACCGGGGCGCGGCCGGAAAGGGACAGCCGCCGCACTGCACGGCAATCCCATCAGCCGTCAGGACTCCTCCGGAAACAGTTCCGCGCGGTGCTCTTCCATTTCAGTCCGAAACCGCTCATAATCCGCGTTATAGGAGGCCGCCACCGTTTCGTCCGTCCGGCGGTCCGGAATCTGATAGCGTTCCGCCAAATAATCCGCCAAATACTGTGAAATTTTGACGGCCCCATACGTGTTCAGATGCTTACCGTCGTAGAAATCCGCCTGCACGTCAATTCCTGCGGCGTCCCACACTTCGTCGAGATTAAAATCCAGATAATCAACGCCATACTCGTCGGCCAGCTGCTGTATGGCCAAATGCTTGCCGTAGGTCCAGTCAACCCGCGGCGCGTTCAGCAAAAGCACCTTGCAATCCTTTTCCAAACAGGCTTCAATCGCTTTTCTGTAATAAAACTCCGAGTTCTCGTTTACAGCCGTCGGCTGGCCTGCCGGCGTCATATTGCGCTGGTCTTCCACTGCAGCCAACCGGTAAACAGTATTATGTCCTCTTGTGTAATGATGTTCCCGCTGAAACGTTGTTTCCGAGATGGAAGCCCACTGGGCATGGTGCCGCACAATCGGGAAAAGATAATCGCCGAAGGTTTGGAATTCGCTTTCCTGAACAATGGCGCGAATTGCTTCCAGCTTTTGTTTCGAAAGCCTGCGGGTATCCAATGTGGCCCGCAGCCCGGGCTCGCGGTCTTCGTTGTCTACATCATACTCGTCAAATAAGTACATCGTTCCGATAATGACCACTTCAGGAGTCTGATATTCCAGCCCCTCCGCAACGTTAAAATAAGTAATCAGCGGGGCCTGCACACTCGAACTACGGGAAAAAGCGGTAATTCCGCGGGCCTCCCACATGGCAAGGGGAGATACGCCCGCCCGCAGCGAACTGCTCCCCACAACCATAACATCGATCTCATCCTCTGCAAGGTTATAAAAGGTCTCCGACTGATTGCTGGTTTCACTCCAGAACGGGGTCAGCAGCCGGGTAAAGCCGAACCCCAGCGATATAAACAGTAACAGGAAGACGATCGGCTTTGCAGCCATTTTCCATTTTCCCATAACCCCTTCTCCTCAGAAACCCTGGTAAATAAACGAGGTGGCGTCGTAACCGATTCCATAAACGCCGAAAATAATCACCGCATAAACAGCAGTCAAATAAACGACCCAGCGGAACACAATGTTCTGCCGGTCCAGCGACTCGCGCAGCCTGTAACCTTTTTCCTGCAGCAGGCTGACCACAAAGAACACGGCGATTGCAATGATAAGCATACGAAAGTTATTCTCGTTCAGTCCCATCTCATATAAGGAGCCGTCCACCAGCACCCATGGGTTAAAGGTGGTAAAGGTGGATTTCAGCATGGAACACGCGGCACGGAATCCCCCCGCCATGGCAAAATACTTCCCAATAAACACCAGGAAAAAGGTGCTGAGCAACCGGAACAGCCCCCAACTGAAAGTATGGGTGTTCACAATCTTGTGCTTATCGTTAAACTTCTCCAAAAGCGGGGAAAACAAAATCCCCAGCATAATCAGGCCGCCATTGTATACGCCGAACATAATATATTTCCAGCTGGCGCCGTGCCAAATACCTACCAGCAGAAATACGATTCCCATGGCAATACAGGTGGGAATCTGCTTGCCCCAGTAGTTCCCGAACCACTTTCTGGTCTTTTTCCCCATCCTCGCAAACGCTTTGGACAGCGAAATCGGGTAAAGGACATAATCCTTCATCCACGTGCCCAGCGTAATATGCCACCGGCGCCAGTATTCCGAAATGGACTTCGCAAAATGCGGCCGCCGGAAGTTCTGCACCATTTCAATGCCGCAGCATTGCGCGATGCCAATGGAAATATCCATACCGCCGGAGAAGTCCGCATAGACCTGCGCCATAAAGACAAGAACCGCTATGGCAATTTCCAGTCCGGCATAATCCGCTCTGTTCTGCAATACATGATTGGTCAGAATCGCGGCTCTGTCCGCAATCACCAGCTTTTTAAAGTAGCCCCACAAAATCAGTTCCACCCCATGCTTAAAGCGGGTATAATCGAACTTGTGCGGCGCGTACAACTGATGGGCAAGCTGGTCGTACCGGCTGATCGGGCCCTGCACAATTTGCGGAAAGAACGAAACAAACAGCGCAAATTTGGCAATATTGCGGTCAGGGGCGTATTTGCCGCGGTATACGTCGATCAAATAGCCCATAGCCTGAAACGTATAGAACGAAATCCCCAGCGGCAGCAGCAGGTCCAGCTGCGGAACCGCCGCTTCCATTTGCAGCCTGCCGAATAAAGCGTTTATATTGCCGGCAAAAAAGTTGAAGTATTTCAAAAATGCCAGAATGCCAAAGTTCAGGATCAATCCGCTCGCCAGAATCCAGCGTTTTTTCCTGGTAACGCGATCTTTCAGGGCTGCTTTTTCTTCTCTGGTAAGCGACGCTTTGCGTGCAGCCAAATCCGCCTTGTAACTGTCGTTTGTTTTGCCAAGCCACAGCCCGACAAAAAACACCGTTACAGTGGTCAACACCAGAAACGGAACAAATTTCCAGCCGGCAGCTATGTAAAAGACATAGCTGCTTAGCAGCAGGACAACCCATTGCATCCGTTTCGGGAGCAGGAAATACAGCAAAAACATGATGCTGACAAACGCCAGAAACGTGATAGAAATATACGACATGACAGTACCTCAATCAGCTTTTATCGTTATGCTGTTAGCCTTCTTCCTGTAAACGGGTAATCAGCGCCATCATGGCGGCGGCCGAGTTGAAATTCTCCGGCAGAAGGTCTTCCACGCCGATTTGGACGTCAAACGCCTCGTTCACTTCGCCAACGAGCGAAATGATGTCAAAGGAATCCAGGATTTCATCGTCAATCAGCTTGTCCGCCGTGCTGAAATCAATGTCCGGGCGCAGGTTTGTTAAAATGTTCATCAATTCTTCCATGGTACATTACTCCCTTTATTTTATATTTTGCAGCAGATACTGCTGCGAATAAGTGCCGTCAAACGCATAGCCGTTGCGCTGGTGAAACCGAATCGCGCCGGCATTGCTCTCCACCACCCACAGCTGATGGTTTGCTATCTTGCGCAACTGCGCCAGGTAAAAATAATGCCGGGTAAGCGCACGGCCGATATGCCGGTTTCTGTGTGCCGGCAGTACCGCCAGATGCCAGATAAATCCAGTGCTTTTTGTAAACCGGAACTGGACGGCTCCGACAACCTGCCCGGTCGCGTCGTCCACCGCACAGTATAACTCCCCCGCCTCCAGCGCCGCTCTCTGCTCGGCGTCCGAGGGCAGAAGATTCACAAGCGGGTCGAACGAAGCCCGCCAGACGGCGGCGACGTCGTCCATTTCCCCCGCTCCGGCCTGCACGACAGAAATCCCGTCCGCAGGCGCGGGGGGCCGCGCCTCGTCCTGCGTCTCCGCTTTCCGGCATCTCATGCGCAGCGTGGTTGTATTATGCCGAAAACCAGCGTCGCGCCACCGCGCTTGCATCGTCTCGGTTTTTTCATCGCCGGGGCGATTGCGGGACTGCACGAACTCTATCACCGCCGGCTTGTCCGTATCCAGAGAACCGA
>CAJLRT010000037.1 GCA_905209135.1 uncultured Eubacteriales bacterium | reverse complement strand
CTCGAACCTGTGACCCCCTGCTTGTAAGGCAGATGCTCTCCCAGCTGAGCTAAGCTCCCGTTTCCCGATTGCTTTTCGTTAACAGCGTGTTTCATTATACCGTATCGGCACTGCTTTGTCAAGGGGGTTTTTCAAAAAATAAACGCATATAAATAATTTCTGCGAAAGGGCCGGTGGCCTCCGGAATCAGCGACGGCGAAAGCGGGTTTGAGCCGGTTCAGCAGAACCGCGGAGAGAGGAAAGCCGGCTGCCGGCGGAATGTCCGCCGAAGTGATCGGGAGACCGCGGCGCCGGCGGCCAACAGCCTGCGCCGCGGCCCCCGCTTATTCCATGCCGGCTCTCTCAGACGGGGGCTGCGCCGCCGGAAACAGGGCGGGTTCCCCCGTTCAGAGCTGCGTGCCGCACTTGCTGCAGTAACTGCTGCCATTGGGATTGATCGCCCCGCAGGCGCGGCAGACGCGCGAGCCTTTGAGATCCGCCAGCGCGCCGCGCAGTTCGGCAAGTTTTTCCTTCTGGCTGTCGATCTGCTCCGTTTTGTCGGACGTATACTCCTCGAAGCTGACTTCCATATCTTCATCCGCTTCATACACCGCGCGGCCCAGATCCTGATACAGACGGTCGATCTCGCGCTCGGTCTCGCGTATCTTATAGAGCAGCTTTCCCTCTTCTATCAAATCGTTTGTCTTTTTCCCAACCGTATTGGTGACGTCGATTACCTTTTTCTGAAAGTCCTCAAATTTCATCCGGAACCCTCCTTCTATGAAAACCTATACGTTATTATATCTCCGACGCCGGAAAAACGCAATCAGCTTTTGTCATATCTTTTAAAATTCGCAAATTATTCTCTATTTTCTCACAGTCGGCAATATACTCATAGGGGAATTTGTGGTTTGCCGCGCGCACGGGGTCGGCGCCGGGACGTATGTATTTGGAGATGGCGCCCGCGCCGAAGCCCAGCACGGTCTGCAAATCGTCCATCATCACCATATTGTAGTAGCTGGCGCGGCCGGGCTGGGTATAGCCCGTGTTTTCCAGGCCGCCGACCGCATTTTTCTGCCGGTAGATATAGTAGGGACGGTAGCCCCGTTCCCGCAGGCGCGCCTGCGCCCGCGCCGCGGCGCTGACTGCGCCCTGGTCGCGGACAAGCTGCGTCTCGCCCTCCGTTTTTAGCCGGGCGGACTTTTTCAGGCACAGCGCGTGCAGGGTGACGTTCTGCGGCGACAGCGCCAGGATCCCGTTTACCGACTCCAGCATATCGTCCTCCGATTCGCCGGGCAGGCCCAGGATCAGGTCCGTATTGATACAGCGGAAGCCCAGGCGCGCCGCCTGTTCATACGCCGCGTAAAACTGCGCGGCCGTATGCCGGCGGCCGATGCGCGCCAGCGTCGTGTCGTGCAGCGTCTGCGGATTGACGCTGACGCGGTCGACGCCGTACTCCCGCAGCACCCGCAGCTTTTCCGCGTCCACCGCGTCCGGCCGCCCGGCCTCAAACGTGAACTCCTGCACGCCGTCCATGGGCAGGGCGCGGCGCGCCGTCTGCAGCAGCGTCTGAATCTGGGCGGCGGAGAGCACGGCCGGCGTGCCGCCGCCCACATAGACGCTGCGAAGGGCAAGACCGCTGCCGCGCAGCGCATCTCCGTACAGCCGGATCTCGCCGCACAGCCGTTCCAGATAGTCCGGGAGCAGGGCGAGCATCTTCTCCCCCGCCTGCGAGATAAAGGAGCAGTAGCTGCACCGGCTGGGGCAGAACGGGATGGAGATATAGGCGGATATTTCACGGGGCCGGGGCGCAAAGCCGATCTCCCGGCGCAGGGCGAGCGTGTCGGCGCACAGGGCCGCCTTTTCGGGCGCGGCGTCATAGGCATCGGCAAAGCGCCGCGCCGCCTGCGCGCCAAAGGACGTGACGTAGCCCGCCATTTCCTTGACGGGGCGGATGCCGGTAAACATGCCCCATACGGGCGTCTGGCCGGCCAACTGCGCGGCGGCAAGGTAGAAAGAGCGCTTTACGGCGGTTCTGGCCGCGCCGGGCTCGGCGGCGGGCGACTGCGCGCAGGCCTGCGCCGTTCTGCCGCCGCAGGCGATCACGGTCTCGCAGACAAGCCGGCCGTTTTCCTCATGCGCGCGGCTGTCCACCTCCATGCCGTCCTCCCCGAAGCCGCGGTCGGGGAAAAACGCGGTCGCCATGCTCTGCAGGTCGTAGAGCCGGTCGTGCCCGTACAGACGCAGTATCATATCCGTATATCCTTCAGGTATGGGTTGTTCCGTTTCTCATATTCCAGCGTGGAGAAGTCGCCGTGGCCGGGGCAGAGGCGGTAATCGCCCTCCAGGCGCGCGACCTTGCGCAGGCTCTCCTCCATGGCGAACGGGTTGCTCTCATGAAAATCCGTCCTGCCGACGACGTGTTCGAGCACAGTGTCGCCCGTGAAGGCCACGTCTTCGCACAGCACGATCATGCTGCCCATGGTATGGCCCGGCGTGTGCAGAAAGCGAAGGGTCATATCCCCCGCCTCCAGTTCGTCGCCCTCGTGCACGACGATATCAGGCGGGAGGTACACTCTGGCCATGATCTCCCGGATCCGGGAGGGGTACACATGGCGGCCGATGCCGCCGCCGTCCTCCATCAGCTTCCGGTCGTCCGCGTGCAGGACAAGGGCCGCGCCGGTATGCTCTGCGACCTCCTTTGCCGCAAAGGTGTGGTCAAAGTGGCCGTGGGTCAGAACCACATATTTGACGCGGACGCCGAGCTTGTCCACTTCCTCCAGGATTTTGTCGGCCGACGCGCCGGGGTCTACGACAAAGCCGACGTCGGACGTATCGGATTTGACCACATAGCAGTTTGTCTGTATGGGTCCCACTTTGAGTCTTGACAGGATCATCAATTTGCTCCCCTTACAATTTCGATTACGCTGTTGATCTTTTTCAGCCGCGCGCTCACCGTGTCCAGATGTTCCAGGCTCTTGACGTCGATCGTCACCGAAATTTTGACATAGCGGTCCTTGGTCTCCCGTGCGGAGAGGCGGTGGATCATGACGTGCAGGTTGGCGAGCGCGGTGGTGATGTCGGCCGCAAGGCCGATCCGGTTATAACATGTGAGGGTCAGGGTCGCGGCGAACCATTTCGTGTCGTAATAGTCCCACGACACGTTGATAATGCGCGACATCCCCTCGTCGGTCGCCATGAGGCTGCGGATGTTCGGGCAGTCGGCCTTGTGGACCGACACGCCGTAGCCGCGGGTTATAAAGCCCACGATGTCGTCGCCCGGCAGGGGGTTGCAGCAATGGGAGAGCTTGACGAGGCAGTTGTCGATCCCCTCCACGATTACGCCGCCTGAGGCGCGGTTGGCAGGGACTTCGCCGTCCAGCTTCTCCGGCTCCTTGGCCGGGGCGCGCAGCGCGCGGTATTCCTCGCGCAGCTTGGGCATGATCTTGCTCAGCGTCAGGCCGCCGTAGCCGATGGTGGCGTACAGCTCGTCGAGGTCCTTGAGCTGGAAACGGGCCAGCACCGATTCCACGAGCTGGTCGTATATTTCGCCGCTGAGCGGGATGCGGTTGCGGCGCAGCTCGTGCTCAAAGCCCTCTTTGCCGCGCTCGATATTCTCCTCCCGCTTTTCGCGCTTGAAATACTGGCGGATCTTGGAGCGGGCGCCGTTGGTGCGGACCATTCCGATCCAGTCGCGCGAGGGGCCGCGTTCCGCCGCCGAGGTGAGGATCTCGACAATATCGCCGTTGTGCAGGGTGTAGGACAGTTCGACGATCTTGCCGTTGACCTTCGCGCCGATCATCTTGTTGCCGACGGCGGTGTGGATGCTGTATGCAAAGTCGATCGGGTTGGACCCGGCCGGCAGATTGATTACGTCGCCCTTGGGCGTGAACACGAACACCTGGTCGGCAAAGAGATTGACTTTCAGCTCCTGCATGAAGTCCTCGTTGTCGATACGCTCGCTCTGGTCTTCAATGAGCGAACGCACCCATTCGAGCTTGCTGTCGATCGAATCCGCGCCGGTGATGCCGCCCTTGTACTTCCAGTGCGCCGCGATGCCGTACTCGGCGACGCGGTGCATTTCCCACGTGCGGATCTGCACCTCAAACGGGATGGCCTCCCGGCCCAGCACCACGGTGTGCAGAGACTGGTACATGTTGGGCTTGGGGGTGGAGATATAGTCCTTAAACCGGCCCGGAATGGGCTTGAACATATCGTGGATAATGCCGAGCACGTTGTAGCAGTCGGACACCTCGTCCACAATAATGCGCACGGCGAACAGGTCGTAGATTTCGTCAAAGGTCTTGTTCTGGCCGTACATTTTGTTGTATATGCTGTAAATCTGCTTGATGCGCGAATCAATCGTATAGTGGTAGTGCTCCTCGTCCAGGCGCATGGCGAGCTTCTCCTTGATCGACGCGAGCACCTGCTCGCCCCGGCCGCGCACTTCGCCGATCTTCTGCTCGATTTCGGCGTAGCCGATCGGGTCCAGGTAATACAGGGACCGGTCCTCCAGCTCGGCTTTGATGCGCTGCATGCCGAGCATGTCGGCAAGCGGCGCGAAGATCGACATGGTTTCAAACGAAGTGGCCCGCTGTTTTTCAGGCGGGCGCACGTCGAGCGTGCGCATGTTGTGCAGCCGGTCGGCCAGCTTGATGAGGATTACGCGGATATCCCGGACCATGGCGAGGAGCATTTTGCGCAGGTTCTCGGCCTGCGCGTCCTCCTTGGTGGTATAGTTGATATGCCGCAGCTTGGACACGCCCTCCACGATCAGCAGCACGTCCGCACCGAAGTCGCGCTTGATTACCTGCGGCGACAGGTCGGTGTCCTCCAGGGTGTCGTGCAGCAGCGCGGCTATGACCGTGTCCGTATCGCAGTCCATCTCCACAAGGATGAGCGCCACGGCGACCGGGTGGGAAATATACGGCTCGCCGGAGGTGCGCGCCTGGCCCTCGTGCTTCTGCGCGGCGATGGCGTAGGCGTGCATGATTTTTTCCTGATCCAGTTGTACATTCGCGTGCTCCAGGCCCTGCAGGAGCTGTTCTCGGTAGTCCATGGTCCTCCCTATCCTCTGACGCGGCGCCAGAGCGCCGATTTGCTCAGGTTCGCCTTGTCCGCGCAGGTTTTGGTCTTTACATATATATATTTGCCCTGCTTCTGATATTCTATCATATTCAGCTCGCTGAGGATCTCCACAGAGAGCATGAGCTGCGCAAAGTTGACCGGCCGCCCGTAGCTGCGGCTTACCCGCCGCGCCGCCACCGCGGGATTGTACATGTGGTGCGCGCCGGCCTCGTGGCTTGTGCGCAGGAAATAGCTGTATACGTCCACCACGTCCTGCCGGCTGGGCACCGCCCCGGCGGGCAGGACGTATGCCGGGTCCGCCTCGTATGCGCGGTACTCCTCCTCAAAGCCGGCGTGTTCATCCTCCTGCGAGAGCTTGATATCTTTCAGAATGAGCTGCAGGCTGTTCTTGCCGCGGTAGACGCTCACATCCACCGCGAATGCGATTCTGACCCGGTCCCCCGCCGTGCACTTGTTTTCCCAGATCGTCTTTCCAAAGCGCAGGCCGACAAAGCGCCTGCCGTCCTTGCGCAGGTTAAAGCGCAGATGCCGCTCGTTGGCAAGCGACAGCACCTCCTCGATCTCCACGTCCTCCATCATGAACACAGGCTGGGGGTTGCCGCTGCCGTATGGCTCCAGCCGCAGAAGCTGCTGCGCGAAGCGGAGATTGACCGAGGCGGCGTCCAGCTCCGACTCTATCATAATATGCCGCCGAAAAGCGTTTTCTTCATAGGCGCGCTGGGCCTTTTCCCGCAGCCGCTGCGCCAGCGTTTCGTACTTGGCCTGTTCCACGGCGAAGCCCGCCGCCAGCGGGTGGCCGCCGTACTCTATGAGCAGGTCGCGGTCGTCCTCCAGCGCCTGAAAGAGGTTGAAGCCCTCCACGCTGCGGCCCGATCCGCGGCCGACGCCGTCGGCAAAGGAGACGACGATGCTGGGCAGGCCATACCGGTCCACAAGCCGGGAGGCGACGATGCCTGCGATCCCGGTCTGCCATTTATCGACCCGAATCAGGATGAGCTTGTCCCGGTCGATATCCACCGTCTCGTCGATCAGGCCGGAGACCTCTTTCAACGCGGAGCTCTCCAGCTTCTGGCGTTCATGGTTGGCGCCGGCGAGCACGTCCGCAATCTCTTTCGCGCGGCTGTAGGACTTGGACAGGAACATCTCCACCGCGAGTCCGGCCTGGTTGATCCGGCCCGCGGCGTTGATCCGCGGCGCGAGCACAAATCCCGCCGACGAAGCCGTCACCTTGCGCTCCGGATTGTATCCAGCCGTCGCGAGCAGCGCGCCCATGGCGATACGCCGGTGTTCGTTGATCCGGTCAAGACCGCGGCTGACGATGAAGCGGTTTTCGTCGAGAAGGGGCATTGCATCCGCCACGGTGCCGACGGCGGCAAGGTCGCAGCTCTCATAGAACGCCGCGCGCATGTCCCCGTAGCGCAGCGCGTGCGCGCACACCAGCTTCAGCGCCACGCCGGCGCCGGACAGACCGTCAAACGGGTATCCGGAGTGCGGGCGTTTGGGGTCGATAACCGCATAGCAGGCGGGCAGCTCCCTTTTGCACTCGTGGTGGTCGGTTACAATTACGTCGATCCCGCGGGCCTGGAACGCGGTGATCTGTTCCACTGCCGAAACGCCGAGATCGACCGTCACGATAAGCCGCACGCCGCGCGCCAGCATATCCGCAAGGCTCTGCTGTGAAAACAGGGACAGGTTGTCCCCATTGTCGGGTATGGTATAATGCGCGTTTGCGGAGCGGCTTTGCAGGTACTGCATCATGATCGCAGTCGCCGTGATGCCGTCGGCGTCCGAGTCGCCGACCACAAGGATCTGTTCCCCGCCCTCTATCGCGCGCTGGAGCCGGGCGACCGCCCGTTCCATATCGGGCAGCAGAAAGGGATCGTGAAAGAGCTTGTGGTTCTGATCCAAAAAAAGCTGCGCCTTTTCCGCCGTGTCCACCCCGCGCCCAATCAAAATTTTCGCAATAATCCTATCGACCCCGCAGCGGGTCGATATGCTGTCGATTTGTTCTTCCGTGCCCGGACATTCCAACATCCGGCACTTTGACATGTGCACTCCCTCCATGACCCATGAGTTAATAATATATAATTATAGCACATCCAGGCCCCATATTCAACGGCTATTTCAAATGCAAAAAACCCGGCGGAGGCCGGCGCGGGCGGGCAGCGCAAGCGGATATGCGGGCGGCCCGGGGCTGTGCGGGTGTGATAAATACAGGAGGGGCGGCGTTCTGCCGTCCCTCCTGTATTCCGATGCGACAAGCGCAGGGGTTTTGATTCTCAGGCCGTCACTGGTCCAGTTTTTGCAGCGTCTCCTCCAGCGCGGCCTTTTCCGGCGCAATGGAAACGGTCTGTTCCCCGTCCTTGCACACGATTGTATAATCGGCGGTAATGGAAATCTCCAGCCCCGCGTCCGGCACAAGCTCGACCGTGCCGACTGTGTCCGCCGCAGAGACGTCCGCCTCCGCATCCGCAGGCTGTTCTTCCAGAAACAGGCGAAGCTGTTCAATGGATGCCGGGTCTGTGACCGTAATGTCCGCGCCGTCCAGCTTGATCCGCACCTGCCGCGCGTTTTCCAGCGCCGCCAGAAGGGGCTGGGCGGCGGAGGCCGACACGCTGCCGGACGCGCTGGACTCCGGTTCCGCTTTGCTTTCGGCGTAACCGTCCTCGAATTGCTCCCCATTATCACTGAATGAGGCGGACGACATGGCCTGGTCCATACCCGCGCTCTCATATATCTGGTATTCCGACACCGGGCCCTGGTTAAAGAGCACCGATGTAATCAGCAGCAGCAAACAGGCCGCAACCGTCAGCCAGGATTTTGCCGTCCTGCTCAGCGGCCGGCTCTGCCTGCCGCTTTTCTCGCCGCCCTGCTTGTCGAACGGGTCGCTCTCGGAAACGGCGGAGGTAATCCGCTCCATCACCGGCTGCGCAACCGACGACGGCATCGCGCCCGTGTCCAGCGGACCGCAGATTTCCCCGTACTGCCGGAACACCTCCGCGCACTGTGCGCATGACTCCACATGGGCTTCCACCTCCATCCGGGTGGCGCGGTCCAGTTCAAAATCGTAATATGCACTTATAAGCTCTCTGTATTCTTCGCAGCTTTTCAAAACTTTCACCCCGCTGTATATTGGACGAATCAACCTACAAAAGGTTCCGCGCAGTCAGATTTTTCCGAATTCGTTCCCGGCCTCTGAAGATGCGCGATTTTACCGTGCCGATATCCGTTTCCGTCTCGGCGGCGATCCGCTCATAGGAAAGCTGGTACACGCTGCGCAGCAGAAGCGCCTGGCGGAACGGTTCGTCCAAACCGAGCATTTCCTCGTACAGCGCCTGTTTCAGCTCGTCCGCCGCCAGCAGCTCGGGAAGCCCTTCCCCCTCCGCGGGCAGGTCTATGGGCGTGTCGTCCTCACGGTACAGGGGGACTGTGCGGCGGCGCGCACGGCGGCTGAGCGCGTCCTTGCACTCGTTGACGGCGATTCGGAACAGGTATGTATAGTATTCCGACTCGTTGCGGAAATTCGCAGCCCGCAAAAAGGCCTTGACAAAAACCTCCTGCGTCGCGTCCAGCGCGTCCTGCTCGTCCCGCAGAAGGCCCAGCGCGACCTGGAATATCCGCTTTTCATATTTGACCACGAGCTCCTCATAGGCTTTTGTGTTTCCCGCGCGGACACGGCGCAGGACATCAATATCATTCATATGAGGCCTCCTCCCTGACATGTAGTGTATCGAGATATGAGCGGAGCAGCGCGTCCAGCTCCGCATAGGTTTCCACATGATTGGCCGCGTTGCGGATACGGGCGGCGCCCTTGAGCCCCTTCAAATACCAGCCCGTGTGCTTCCTGCTCTCGCGCATGCCGGGCCGCTCCCCCTTGTCCTCGCACAGCAGCTTTGCATGCTCCAGGGCCATATGTATGCGCATCTGCACGGTCGGATTCTCTTCCGGCAGGCCTTCAAAGCCGGCGCGGATACGGGAAAACAGCCATGGATCGCCCAGCGCGCCGCGGCCGATCATCAAACCGTCGCAGCCCGTCTCGGCCGCGATCCGCCGCGCGGCGGCGGGGCTGTTGATATCCCCGCTCGCATAGACCGGGATCCGGACCGCGGCCTTTACGGCGGCGATGATGCGCGGGTCGGA